>PXQK01000001.1:0-8394 GCA_003022085.1 Halobacteriales archaeon QH_10_65_19
TACGGGGTGGCACCCGAACCGGCGACAGGCAACTTCGTGTACCTCTACCCGCCGGTGACCGTCACCGGCTTCCTCCCGTTTGGCCCCCTCGACTGGACGGCCGGCTACCTGGTGTTCACGGCCCTGAGTCTGGGTGGCGCCGTCGCTGCAACGGTCCTCGTTGTACGGTACGTGGAACGGCTGGGGGCGCCGCTTGGCTGGATCGACGTGGCGCTCGTGTTCAGCCTGTTCGCCCTCTCGATCCATGTCAGCGCCACCATCTACTTTGGCAACATCAACGTCTTGCTCGGGCTGGCGTTCGCCGGGGGCTTCTGGGGGCTCCAGCGACACCGGGAGGTGGTCGCCGGCGTCGCGTTCGCGCTCGCGGCCCTGTTCAAGCTCTTTCCCGCGCTCGTCGGACTGTGGCTGCTCCGCGACCGGCGGTGGCGCGCCCTTGTTGCCGCGGTCGGAACCGGGGTCGCCGGGCTTCTCGCGGGAGCCGGGCTGTTCGGGATCGACACGACGGTCCACTTTTTTACCACAGTCCTCCCCGGGCGCTCCGGGTCGTCGCAGTTTGTCGGCGGCTACCCCGTCGGTGACGAGTTCTACGTCACCGTCCAGCGCCCACTCTCGCACCTGATCTGGAGCCTCTGGCCCGGTGCGCCGTACGGGCTGTTGCCGGCGACTGCCGCGCTGGTCTGTGGGGTCGTTCTCGCGGCGTTCTACCGGCGGGTCGAGACGCAGCGCGAACGGCTGTTTGCCATCTTCGCCACGGTCGTGGTGACGCTCGTCGCCCTCCCGTCGTTCAGACTGTACGCGCCCCTCCTGTTTCTCCCGCTGGTCGCGCTGCTGTACACCTGGACCGGCGGCCCGGGTAGGCGGCTGTTTCTCGCCGGTGCGCTCCTCTTCTCGGTCGTCGCCCGCCCGCGCCACGTGCTGACAGCGGCCGACTCTCTCGGTCCCCTCGGGGGGCCGGTTACGACACTCGGCTCGGTCGTGACCGTACAGCTGATCGCGTACGGGGTCATGCTGGGAGCCTGTGCGTGGCACCTCCGTCGGTCCGACCCGGGAGGGTAGCTAAACGGATAGACGACTGCGAGCTCTCGCCGGCCGAGAACCAGGTGCTGATGGCGCTGTACTCCGGCCTCTCACCGTTCGAGGTGGTCGACTTCGTCGGCATCGACTTCGACGAGGTCGAGGAGATGGGCAAGCAGTGATACTGATCGGTGTGACCCTGTACCGGGTCGACCGCATATATAATGAACGAGAGAACTTTTGGGACACAGTCTGTTGCCGGACAAATCCCATACACTGCTGACCGGGAGCCCAAACGTTGAAACCCAGCGGCCGTCTGCTGTCCGTATGAACGTCCGGACAGCGGTCGTGCTGGCGGCCGGGGAGGGGACCCGACTCCGCCCGCTCACGGAGAACCGACCGAAACCGATGCTGTCGGCCGGCAACCGCCCGATTCTGGAACACGTCCTCGACGCGCTTGTCGAGGCAGGGATCGAACAGCTCGTCGTGGTCGTCGGCTACCGGCGGACACGCGTCCAGGAGCACTTCGGCCCCGACTACCGGGGCGTGCCGATCGAGTACGCCATCCAGGAGAAACAGCTCGGCAGCGGTCACGCGCTGTTGCAGGCGAGAGACGCGACCACGGACCCGATGGTCGTCGTCAACGGCGACCGCGTGATCGAATCCGGGCCGGTCGAGAAGGTGATCGAACGGTTCGAGGCGAGCGACGGCTCGCCGGTCATGGCGGTCCTCGAACGGGACGACGCATACAAGTACGGCGGCGTCAGACTCGACGACGGCGAGATAACGACGCTCGTCGAGAAGCCCGCCCCCGGCGAGTTCCGGCTGATCAACGCCGGTATCTACGCCTTCGAGGCGTCGGTATTCGATGCAATCGAGGGGACACACCGGAACGCGGGGGAGCTCGTGCTGACCGACACGATCGGCAAGCTCATGGACGGCGGCCGGGTCAACGGCGTCAAGACCGACGGCATCTGGGTCGACGCGACCTACCCCTGGGACCTGCTCGAGGTTACCTCGGAGGTCCTGGCGAACGGGCGGGTGAGCGAGCCGGCCCGGGCCGACGGCGTCTGGGTCGCCGACAGCGCGACAGTCCACGAGGACGCCACGCTGCGCGCCCCGGTCGCGGTCGGCACCGACTGCGTGATTGGACCGGGGTCAGTGATCGGCCCCGAGGTGGCGGTCGGGAAGAACACGACCGTCGGCGCGAACGTCACCGTGCAGGGGTCGGTGATCGACCCGGACTCCCGGCTCGATCCCGGCTCGACGGTTATCGACGCGGTACTCGGTCAGGGCGTACACCTGAAGGCTGACGTGACTATCCCGGGCGGGCCAGCCGACGTCCGCGTCAACCGGGACGTGTTCGAAAACCAGCGCCTCGGCGCCGTACTGGCCGACCGGGTCCACGTCGGCGGCGGCGTCGACTTCGACCCCGGGGCGCTCGTGGGGTCGGAGGCGCGGATCGGGACCGGGAGCCACGTTGACGGCCACGTTCCAGCCGGCGCCGAGGGGGTGCGCTGATGTGCGGCATTATCGGCTGTGTCGGCCGGGGCGAGCAGACGCTCGAAACGCTCGTCGACGGGCTCGAACGACTGGAGTACCGCGGTTACGACTCGGCGGGCGTGGCCCTCCTCGGGGACAGTCTGGGCGTCCGCAAGACGGCCGGGGAGATCGCCAAACTCCGGGACGCGCTCGGGGAGGAACCGGTCGGTGGCCGCCTCGGAATCGGACACACGCGGTGGAGCACGCACGGGCCGCCGACCGACGCGAACGCTCACCCCCACGTCGACTGTACCGGGGAGGTCGCAGTCGTCCACAACGGCATTATCGAGAACTACCAGGCGCTGCGGGACGAGCTGACCGCCGACGGGCACACGTTCACCAGCGACACAGACACGGAAGTCGTTCCCCATCTCGTCGAACGCGCTATCGGCCGGGGCGAGTCGCCGGAAGCGGCGTTCCGGGAAACAGTCGAACACCTGGAGGGGAGCTACGCAATTGCAGCCGTCGTCGCCGGCGAGGACGCGGTCTTTGCGGCCCGGAACGACTCCCCGCTGGTGGTCGGGATCGGTGACGAGACAGCCACCGGGCCCCGCGGGTACTTCCTGGCCAGCGACGTGCCAGCGTTCAGGGAGTACACTCCGAACGTGATCTACCTCGACGACGGCGAGTTCGCGCGCCTCGACGCCGACCTCGCGGTGACCGACAGCAACGGTCAGCCGGTCGAGAAAACCGCCCACACGGTCGAGTGGGATCCCGAGGAGACGGGCAAGAGCGGGTACGACCACTTCATGCTCAAGGAGATCCACGAGCAGCCCCGGGCGCTCCGTCAGTGTCTCAGCGGCCGCGTCGACGGACTCGCCGGAACGGTCGATCTGGAGGAGTTCGGGGACGTTTCCCCGGGCAGCGTCCAGTTCGTCGCCATGGGGACGTCGTACCACGCCGCCCTGTACGGCGCGCACCTCCTCCAGCGGGCCGGCGTGCCCGCACAGGCGTTTCACGCCAGCGAGTACGCAACGTCACCGCCGCCGGTCGGCGACGCACTCGTTGTCGGCGTCTCCCAGAGCGGCGAGACAGCCGACACGCTGAGCGCGCTCCGGGAGGCACGCAGCCGCGGTGCCCAGACGCTCGCGATCACGAACACCGTCGGGTCGACCGCCGACCGGGAGTGCAACAGGACACTGCTGATCCGGTCGGGCCCGGAGATTGGTGTCGCTGCCTCGAAGACGTTCACCGGCCAGCTCGCGGCCCTGAATCTCTTTGTCCTCGCGACTGCCGAGTCCGAGCGCACCCGGCGGACGGTCGTCCCTGCGCTCCGGGAGCTCCCGGGCAACGTCCAGTCGATCCTCGACGGCTCGAACGCCGAGGAAATCGCCGACGTCTACCAGGACGCCCGGGCGTACTTCTTCATCGGACGGGGCCACCAGTACCCCGTCGCGCTAGAGGGCGCGCTCAAGCTCAAGGAGATCAGCTACAAGCACGCCGAGGGGTTCTCGGCCGGCGACCTCAAGCACGGCCCGCTCGCGCTCGTCGACGAGGATACCCCCGTGTTCGCGATGGTGACCGGCAACGACGAAGTCGCCCGCAAGACCGTCGGCAACATCAAAGAGGTCGAAGCCCGCGACGCCCCCGTCGTCGCCGTCACCGACGGCCGGAGTGACGCCGCGCTGTACGCCGACCACGTGCTGGAGGTGCCGGAGACGCCCCGGCGGACCGGGGCCGTGCTCACCAACGTCCAGCTCCAGCTCGTCGCCTACCATATCGCCAGGAAACTCGGACGACCGATCGACAAACCACGGAACCTCGCCAAAAGCGTCACGGTCGAGTGATACTGACGGCCGAAAATCCGCAGGATTTTCGCCCGCCAGTATTGGGATGAGCGACGGGTGTGTCCGGACCGTTCATCACCGGACTGGTCCGGTTCTTCACGGTCCTCTCTCTCCGTCAGTAGCTCCGCCGGCTGTTTGCGTACTTTTGTCCGTGAGTATGAGCAATAGGTTCGGCGCTACTCGGCGACACCGGCGCTACTCGGCGAGCCGTTCACGCGTGGCGGCCACGAGGATCGGGAGGGTGATGGTGGCGTCGGCGTACACCGAAACGTTCCGTGCGGCTTCGTCGAGTTTACCCCAGGAGCGCGCCTCGTCCAGCGAGGCCCCCGATAGGCCGCCCGTCTGTGGCGGGTCCATCGTCAGCTGCACGGCGTAGTCGTAGGCGTCCGGGGCGACGAGCATCGTCTGGAGCACGTAGTTCTTCGGGACGCCGCCGCCGACGACCACCGCGCCGGCGCGCCCGCTCTCGTAGGCTAGGTCGTTCAGCGGGGTCATGTCCGCGAGCGCGTCCAGCGAGAACTCCGATGTCTGGCTGTACATCCAGGCCTGCAGTCCCAGCACGGAGTCCTGAACCGCCGGGCAGAACACCGGGACGTCGTTCTCGTAGGCCGCAGCGGCGATACCGGGTCCCTCGGCGACCCCCTCCCGTTCGTTGACCTCGCTGTTGGCCCGGCCCAGCTCCTCGGTGAACCGCTGAATGCTCACTATGCCTTCCTCGGCAAGCGGCGGGAACACCTCCCCGCGGAGGTGGGACTCGAACAGCGCGAAGTGCTCCTGTGGCAGGTAGACGTTGTAGATCCGGTCGACCTCCTCCGTCCGGAGCTGTTCGTCGTGGTCGCGGCGGGACTCGTCGCCGGGGCTGCGCCCGTGGTGGTGTTTCCCGCCGACGGCCTCGATGCTGTCGTGGGTGAGGTTCGCGCCGGTCGTCACGAGCGCGTCGATGTGCCCGTCCCGTATCAGGTCGGCCACGAGCGTCCGCATACCGGCGGGGACCATCGCCCCCGCGAGTCCGAAGAAGACCGTGACGTCCTCCCGGCAGAGCATCTCCGTGTAGACATCGACCGCTTCGTTGAGCGTCTGTGCGCCGATACCTGCGTTCCCGTACTCCACCACGAGGTCGTCGACGGTGGTTTCCTCGCCGACGGCGACGTGGTCGATCGGGTTCTGGTGGAACTCCACTCGCTCCGGCGCGTCGTCGACCGCGCCCGTCGGGCTGTTGTCCCCGTGCCGTTCGTTTGCGTCGCCGTCCTCGGTCATACGATCGGCTCCGTGTTCTCCCGGATGATCAGGTACGCGGGGACGGCCACGACGTTCAGCGCCGGCACCATTGCAAGAAACGCCCAGAACAGCGGGCCGCCGTCCCAGTCGGTGCTCGTCCGGAGGTCCCAGGCGTCCAGGTAGACCGATACCGGCAGGATCAGGAACGTCGCGACGAGCCACAGCAAAAAAAACGGCACCGAGAAGATCAGGGAGCTGCCGCCGAACAGCCCCGCCACGAAGATCAGAGCGCTCGGGAGCAACCCGGCCAGGATCCCGTATATCCCGCGGTCGTCCCCGCGGGGCTCCTCGTCGGGGAGCACCGGCACGTAGTAGCCGTCCTCGATGGTCAGCAGGATCGTCTCGCCGTGGATGTCGGCGAAGCGGTCCATCGGGATACCCCGGAGCCCCAGCAGCCGCGCCAGCCGCGGGTCGGTGCCCTGGTCGGGCCACTCGAAGTAGATGACGACCGTCTGGCTCTCCGCCTCGACCATCGACAGCTGGAGCGCGAGCGCCTCCTCGGTGTCGATCTCCGCCGGGTAGCCGTCCGGAATCTCGCTTGTCGGGACGCGCTCGACCCCGACCGCCTCGCCGCGGCCGCGCATCCCCTCGCCGAGCCCCTTGAGTTCCCGTTCGACCTCGACGAACGACTCCGCCGCGTGGTCGAGTTCCTCCCGCTCTGGCTCCGCGACGTCGACTGCCACTGGCTCCTCGTCCGGCTCTGTGCCTGTCGATTGGGTGTCCGACTCTCCCCCACCGGATACGTCTGACTGTGCGTCTCCGGATTCCTCGATCGTCGTAGTAGTTTCGTGGCTGTCGCTCCCCGCCGGCTCGGTCGTCTCCGACTCTCGGTCCGCGTTGTCTCCCGCCACGTTGGTCTCCGTTCGACGCCCGGGCAACTAAACGTATCGCTGCCGATGGGGTGGGTTCGCTCAGAGTCACCGGGTCGGGGTTCCAGGGTGGACAGTGCGTTTACATGCCGGTGGTCCGAGATACGAGTATGCTCCTGACGCTCGAGGGGTTGGACGGGAGTGGGAAAAGCAGCTGTATCGACGCGCTCCGGAGCGCGCCGGCAGTTCCCGCGGAAGCGGTGTTCACCCGGGAGCCGACCGACACGTGGTACGGCGAGGCAGTCCGGCGCTCGCTCGCGGACGACGGGGCTGACCCGCTTGCGGAACTGTTTCTCTACACTGCCGACCACGCCGCCCACCTCGCGGAGACAGTCCGCCCGGCGCTCGCGGACGGCAACCCCGTCGTCTCCGACCGGTACTCCGACTCCCGGTACGCCTACCAGGGGGCGACGCTGGCCGACCGGTTCAAGCAGCCGGTCGCGTTCCTCAGGGAACTCCACGAGCCCTGGACCCGCCCGCCCGACGCGACGATCTACCTGGACATCGACCCCGACACCGCTGCACAGCGCAGCGACGCGGCCGACAAATTCGAGACGGCGTCCTACCTCCGTGACGTCCGCGAGAACTACGAGCGGTTGATCGAACGCGAGCGCGAACGCTTCGTCAGAATCGACGCCACCGCCCCGGAACCGGTGGTCCGCGAGCAGGTGGTCGACGCGGCCGAGACGCTTCTGTGAACTCTCCCCTACGAGATACCCGTCTCCAGGTTCTCCAGCAGTTTGCCGACGAATAGTCCCAGACGCGGTGAGATGTCATCCGCGCTGGCCGGCTCGGCCGGCTGTGCGGCCAGCGTGTCGACGAACCGCTCGGAGTGGGTCATCGCGTTTATCATGTCGATGACGTCGACCGTCAACCCCTCGTCGGAGGTGTCGAGATCCGGGTGGCGTTGCCTGGCGTCCTCGGAGTACCTGATCGTCCACGAGGGGCCGCCGATCACCGCTCTTTCGACCGGCGGGACCGCTCATACGGTTGTGCGTGATTATTTTGGGCATCGGGTCCACATATCGGCGGTTTCGCGGGCTGAAACGCCTAACGCGCGATTCCATAGCGTCGTCGGGCCACGCCCGACTGCCCGGGAGACGTAGTCTCCCTCTGGTACAGAGTCACGCACGACCGTATCACTCCCCGCGTCGGCTGCTCGCGGGCCGACCCAGGTGCTCCTCGACGGACTGCACCTTCGCCTCGGCTGGTTCGTCGCTCGTCCGCTTGTCGTCGACTTTCAGGAAGGTCCCGACGCGGTCCCCGCCCACGGCCGCGTGAGCGCCCGCTGCGGCCTCGAACAGCTCCGCGGCGTCGTCGGCTTCGAGAATCGTCCCCATGGGTGTCGTCTCGTACGCGACGTCGAACGCCTCGAGTGCCTCGATTGCCCTCGCAACCTCGGGTGCCATGCTCCCGTCCGTGTCCGGCGACACTGCCAGGAACGCTGTCGCTGTCATGCCAGGTACTCGGGGGCCGAACCACCTAACTGCTCCGTCTGGCGGTCGGAGCGAATCACTCCTGGAAGTCGCGGCGCATCGCGATCTCGAACCATGGACAGAGCCGCAGTTGCCGGTACCAGCGCGGGTTGTCGTGGAACCGCTCGTATGGGGTCCACATGATCCCGGCGACCTCCTCGGGGTCGGGGTCGAGCCGTGTGTCGTGCAGCGTCGCCTGCAGGACGGCGCAGACCTCGTGTTCGACTCCCTCCTCGTAGTAGTAGCGCTTGTACTCGAACCGGTCGGTCACGCGGAGGTCGTCGTACTGCGACTGATCGACGCCGAGCTCCTCGTTGAGGCGGGCCATCGCCGCCTCGACCTGCGTCTCCCCGGCGACCGGGTGCGAGGCGACCGTGCCGTCCCAGCACGTGTCCCAGAGGCGCTTGTCCGGGCTCCGCTGGGCGAGCA
>PXQK01000001.1:8496-14190 GCA_003022085.1 Halobacteriales archaeon QH_10_65_19
TGGCGGGAGAAGTGATGTATGTATGAGCACCCAGAAGCGAGTTCTTCAGGAGTTCGGTACGGTCAAGGAGAACGACCTCCGCCTCGAAACGGAGAAGGCAGAGCAGATCATCGACGCGCTGAACACCGACCTGGCAGCGACGTACACGCTGTACCACCAGCTCAAAAAACACCACTGGAACGTCACAGGCGCGGAGTTCCGTGACCTCCACATCTTCCTCGGCGAGGCAGCAGAGAACGCCGAGGAAGCAGCCGACGAGATCGCAGAACGGGCACAGGCGCTGGGCGGCACCCCGGTCGCCGGCCTCGAGGCACTCGACGAGCACTCGCCTGTCACGGCCGAGGACAACGACGTCTACGACATCCGTGCCTCACTGGAGAACGACCTCGAGATGTACGGCGACGTCATCGAGAGCCTCCGCGACCACGTCGAACTCGCGACGAACCTCGGCGACCACGCGACGGCTGAGATTCTCCGGACCATCCTCGTCGAGGTCGAGGACGACGCCCACCATGTCGAACACTACCTCGAAGGCGACACGCTCGTCACCGAGAGCACGATGCGCTGAACTGACGGACTGCCTTTTTCCGATCACCGTACTGCCCGACGACGGGCGCGACTGCCGAACCACTTATGATCGTCGAGGACCTACATTTCAACTGAAGCGTGTGGCGAAATCCGCCGATTCAAACCCCTATGACCGATCCAACACCACCGGAGCCGACGGAGAAGGTTGCACTCGCACCGGATCCCCAGTCGCTCTCGGATCGTGGGCTGCGCGCATGGACCGAGCGGATGGCCGTGCGGCCGCTCGGCGAGCGGTACGCAGTCGACAGCGAGAGCGGCGCGACCTACGTCGTCGACCCGGTCGCAGGGACCTGTACGTGTCCCGACCAGCAGCTGCGTGGCGAGACGTGCAAACACCTCCGGCGGGTCGCGATCGAGATCACCGCCCGCCGGGTGCCGCCGCCGAGCGAGCGTCGTGCGGACTGTGGGGCATGTGGCATCGAAACGTTCGTGCCCTCCGACGCCGAGGCGCCCCCGCTGTGCTCGGGCTGTGCCCTCAACCCGGGCGAGGTCGTCCTGGACCGCGAAACCGGCGACCGGCTCGTCGTCGTCCGCGTGACGCCAGACCGCGCCGACGAAGTAACCATCGCCGAAACCGGCGCGACTGTCGCAACCCATCCCACGAACGACGGGTATCCCTCCGACGACATTGTGATCGAGGCAGTGTACGTCACGGACCTGCACCGGGAGGGTCCGCGCCGCTACTCCTTTCCACGCTCGCGGCTCCGGCGGACCGACGACGCCGCAGTCGACGTACCCGGCGAGCGTCGCTTTCGTGGCCGCACGGCAGCAGGACCCGGACCTGGCCGGTCGGTACCTGCGACGCCTCCGTGAGGCGTTCGCTACTGAGGCGCGCAACGTCAACGACCGCGACGAGCAGGTCGAACGGTCCTCGCCGCCCCGGGTTCGACAGTCCGTCGCCGACGACGGGGTCCTGCGCCGGGAACCACGCGGGAATGGCCTCTTCTGGCACGCCGTGGGGGGTGGACACTGATGGGCGTCCTGCTGTACCTCGTCCACAACGTCACCGAACAGTCGGTGTATAACGCATCTAGCTGTGCGCGCGTTCTCACTGACGCGAAGAAAGTGACATAGGCCTTATATTCGGCATCGCTGGCGCGGTACAGTTTCTCGACGCTGATGTTTACATCGGCGCGTTCGATTACACCGTCCCGACAGAGCACGCAGGCTTGAGCAATCGCATGAATGTCTCCGACGATATCCTCGATCGTCACCAGGACCGGTACTCCGAGCGCGAGAAGATGGAACAGCACCGCGAGTAGCGTCACATCCGACAATGAGTCACTCCAAGCCATTTGCTGTCGGATGCACTTACCGGCCGAACTAGATTCGGAGCAGGGCAACGCTGACGAGAAACCGGGAACGTAGAAATACTACCGATAATGTGCCGCGTATAACCGACCAGTAATCTCTTTATAACAATATGAAGACAACTGGAACCAGAACCGCTATGGAAGAAAAAACCACCGTTGACGGGGACCTGAAACAAACGGAAGGAGAGTGGACCTTCGACCAGAGCGTCGCTGAACAGTTTGACGAACACGTCCGGAAGTCGATTCCGCTGTACGAGGAGGTCCAAACGAGAGTCGTCAAACTTTCGGACTGGTTTCTCAAATCCGAGGGCGAGGAACACGTCTATGACCTCGGCTGTGCGACTGGAACGACGATAGAACGACTCATTGACCGGCACGGACCGAGCCCCCCACCGAAGTTCGTCGGGATTGACCTCCAGGCCCCGATGCTCGAGAAAGCACGTACCCGGGTGGGTCACGAAGATGCAGTAAATTTCCTTCAGGCCGACATCTCGACCCAGATGTCGTTTCCCAGCGCCACGTTAGTACTGAGCCTGTTCACACTCAGTTTCGTCCGAGAAGATAACCGAAAGACGTTGCTCGAGCAGATCTACAACGATCTTGAACACGGCGGGGCGCTCATTTTCTGTGAGAAGACGCGGGCACAGGCACCGTTCTTCCAGGACATCTGGAACGAGGAGTACTGGGATTTCAAGGCTGAACAGGGCCTCGAAGATGAAGAAATCATCGGGAAGGCAAAAACGCTCAGGGGACAACTTCGTCCGTTGACCCTCGACGAGTACGAAAAACTCCTCTCGGAAGCTGGATTTGATGTCGAAAACAACGTCGACGTGTTTTTCAAATGGTTCCCGTGGACTGGAATCATTGCACGAAAAACATGAGTGGTACGATGGCTGAAAGAAAGAACATTGTCGCCCGGAGCTACACTTTCGTCCGGCAAGAAGGAATCGGGAAGTTCCTGCTGCGGGCGAAAGTATACGTCTGGCGGTTTATAATCACTGTATATTGGGTCGTAAAATACGACGTCGATTTCAAGCCAGGATGGCGGGCTGCAATATCGACCGAACTTCCCATCTTTCGTGATCTCTTAACAAATCTCCGAGATGACGACGTTTTCTACGATATCGGTGCAGACACTGGCCTGTTCACGTGTCTGGTGGCGAGCAAACTTGGACCAGAGCAAGTCGTCGCATTCGAACCCGGCGACGGAGTTACTGAACTCGAACGCCGCCTGACGGAGGGTGACTTACAAGCAACGGTCGTAGAGAAAGCAATAAGTCAGGGGGATGAAAACGAGTATCACGCCCACGAAGGCCGAGTGGGGTTACTCGGGAATACCGAAGCACCAGCCTTCCCCAGTACAAACGCTCGTGAGATACTCGCCGAGGGAGACTCACCCCTTCCGACCGTCGTCAAAATTGATGTGTTCGGTGCTGAAGGTGACGTCGTGAGAGGACTCGAAGAAATCCTGTCCAGAGATGAATGTCGATTAGTCCATCTCGAACTCCACCTCCCGATGACGTTCCAGCGCAAGCGACCGGAGCAGATCTTTGAAAACTACCTCGATGAGTGGTCCCTCACCGAGGTAGTACGCATTCTATTCGAATGTGGGTTTGAAGTTGAACCGATATATCTCCGATCCCGTACTGACGATTTATTTATCAGGGCTTACAAGCCCGACCACTGATACGGACTGCTGTGACCTGTCACCGCTCCGTCGAGACACGTCGTACGGTCGTGCGTGAGTGTTTTGCACACCGGATCCCAGTACCGGCAATTTCGCGGGCTAAAACGCCCACTGCGCAACTCCATAGCGGTACAAGGTCACGCACGACCGTATCATACTAGCGGGCGAAAATCCGCCGGATTTTCGTCCGTCAGTATTAATACCGCGAGCGGCAAAAAGGGAGGGCAATGACAGGTGGGACCGGCGGCCAGCGCGACCGTGGGCTCTCCTCAACGGCCGGGATCATCCTCTTTATACTCATCGGGGCATTGCTGACCGCCTCGGGGACGTATCTCATGCTGGAGATAGGGAGCGGGGAGATCGGACGGACGGTGACCACTACCTTCGATACCACGCAGAACGGCGAGACGGTGGTGATTGAGCACACGACCGGCAGTGCGCTCGACAGCGACAACCTCCGGGTCGTCGGCGCGCGGGTGATCAGCATGCCGGATGTCGTCGGCTCCGGCAACAGGATCGAAGTCAGACCCACCGAGACGCGGATCGAACTGCTGTACGAGGAGGGACGGGTGTCTCAGCAGCTGCTCGCCGCCGAGGTCGAACTCATCCGACTTGTCGTGACCGTCGAGGACGAACGGGGGAACCTGCTCGCCTCTCGCCCGGTCGGAGTCTACGACGTCACGTCGAAACCGACTATCTCCTCGTCAGCGGACCTCACGACGGACCTCGAGCGCGGCGGGAGCGTGCCGACGCCGACGTTCGTCGGCGCGACCGACGAGGACGGCGAGTTCGTAACGATTCCGGCTACCCGGGACGGGCTGGAGGCCGGCCAGGAGTACGTCGTTCTCGCGGCAACAGCGGGTCCGAACGCCGAGCGGGCTTACGCGGTCGGCAGCGTAACGATCGACGAACGGGAGAATGTTGTGCGGCTCGTCCTTCCGGAGTGACTGTTCCTGTCCCGGACAGCCCCGAACAGACAGTTACCGGGGGACGTCGAACTCGAGCGCCCAGGATCCAGCAGTACGGACGACGGCCCACGCGACGCCGGCAACCGACGTGGACGCCGCGTCGTCGATTGGCCCCGTCGTCTCGAAGAGGACATCGGGATCGAACACCCCGGTGCTGGCTTCGAGAAACAGACTGGCGGCAAACGGACCGTCGCCCTCGTGGATGGCGCGGACACGCGCGCCGTCGGTCGTATCTACCGGCCCGACGATCGCCTCGCCGGTGCCGGCTGCCCGAGCGGGAGACTCCCTGACCTCTTCGGCCGGCGAGCTGGGCTGTGCGAGCGTGAGCTCCCAGCTGCTGCTCCCCGTAACTGCGAGCGTATAGGACGTGGCCGCCATCCCGACGCCAGTCAGGGACGCACCTGGCCCTGCCGTCTCGATGATTGTCTCTGGCTCACTACCCCTGTTGCCCCCGGCGGTGAGTGAAAAGGGGCCGTCGCCTTCGTGGCTCGCCAGCACCATCGTGAACCCACCGTCGGAGCCGAACTCGACCGACCCGTCGCCGGTCCCCGAGAACGTCGCCGGATCGGCGTCGAAGTACGGCCGCTCACGGTCGTCGAGTTCCACAATCGAGAGCAGGCCGGAGGTGTCTCGCGTCCGGCCGACGAGACCGCTGACCTCGAACTCCCGGAACCCGCTCGTCAGTCCGGCACAGACCACAGCGGCACCGAACAACAGATACCCGCGTCGGTCCATCGTTTTATACTGGCTGTCCCGGGTAATGAGATTATCGGCTACCCGGGCCGCCAACACTCATACGGTCGTGCGTAACTCTGTACCAGAGGGAGACTACGTCTCCCAGGCAGTCGGGCTGTAGCGCCCATGAGTCGGCTTCCTTCGCACATGGACCAGTCACGCACACGTGCTCTATGGCACAGATTATTTCTCGGTCTCTTGCGTTCATTCCTTGTTCACGCTCCTGACGTAGCAGTGTTTCCATCGAGTCACGCACGACCCTATGACGGACAAAGGCTGTCAGTCACGGACGACAAGGCTCTTTGTGCCGCCGGCCCCGCTTCCCCTTGGTCACGTAGATTGTCGGCAGGCAGGGGGCCGGAAACGAGTCCGAGTCGAACACGTCCGGCCGGTATGTCAACAC
>PXQK01000002.1 GCA_003022085.1 Halobacteriales archaeon QH_10_65_19
GGCGTAGCGATCCACACGTTCGTCCCGCGCAGCCAGAGCACAGGCGTCGCAGCCGTCGACGTCTCTGGGCTTCTGTGCTGTCGACGAACGTGACACTTCCCCTCTACAATCATATAATAATACTGATAAATAGAAGTACGTAAACAGCCGGCCGGGTAACTGACAGAGGCAGAGGACCGTAAGGAACCAGACGCAGTCTGGTGATGAACGGTCCGGACAACGCTGTCATCCGGTCCGATACTGGCGGGCGAAAATCCGCAGGATTTTCGTCCGACAGTATCAGTGGTGTCGCTCGCCGGCCACGAACTCCTCGGCGGTCCGGTCGCCGTTGGCGAACTCGCGGGCGCGGGCGTCGAGTTCGTGTCTCGTGACGGCTCCTGCATTGACGAGCAGACGCTCGAGCGCGTCCTGCCACTGTTCGTAGTACCGCTTCTCGCTCGCTTCGGGCGAACTCGTGTCAAGAGCCGCCGACGCGCCGCCCGAGCCAGGGGAAGCCCCCTCGACCGCTTCGACCGCCTCGACGGCGTCGATCAGCCGCTCCTGGAAGGCAGTCCAGTCGAACCCGTCGCCGCCGTCGTACAGCGCGACCGTGACGCCGAACGTCCGCGCCTGCCAGGGCGCCGCGAAGGTCAGCTCCGTCTCGAACCCGAGCAGCTCCGCGACCGCGTCGTCGTCGATCGCCTCGACTGCCTCGACCGGCGTCCGCCCGCCGTCGGTGGCCGGCGCGTCGTCGATCCGTTCGACGCCGATCATCGCGTTACGCGTCACCAGCTCCCGGAGTTCGGCTTCGTCGTAGTCCTCCGTGCCGGCGGGTCGCTGTGGGAGCACCATGTACCGGATCTCCGAACTGGAGTCCCAGACCTCGACTGTCACGTCGTCGTCGAGTTCGGTGCCGAACTCGGCGAGCACCGAGCGGGGTTCACGGACGACCCGCGACCGGTAGGCGGGCGTCTTGTACCACGTCGGCGGGAGCCCGAGCATCGACCACGGGTAACACGAGCACAGCGTACACACGACGACGTTGTGCGTGTCGTCGGTGTTCTCCTTCACCGCGAGGTGATCGAGCCCGACGTCGAAGTCGAACTCCGCGACTGCGTCGGTTGCATCGTCGAGCAGCCGCTGTTTGAACGCCGGGTCGGTCCAGGCACGGGCGACGACTGTCGCCCCGTTCAGCGGCCCGATCTCCTCCTCGTAGGCTGCGATGGCCTCGTCGACCGCGTCCGTCGAGACGATTCCCTTCTCGACGAGCAACGACTGGACTGCCCGCACTCGCGCCCTGATCTCGTCGTGGTGATCGTGTCCGGACTCGTCAGTCATGCGCCGTCCTCCGTGGCGGGCTCCAGGTACGGCTCCCAGAGGTCGATGTGAACGGTGTCGTCGGGCGTCTCGGCGTTGGACCCCCACAGCTCGTCGGCCTCGAATGCGACAGTGTACAGCGGCTCGGTCCGTTCCTCGCCGTGGGCGTTGGCGTCCGGAAACACGTGGTTCCCGTGAGAGGCGTCGACCTCGCCGGTCGCCCGCCGGACGTACCGCGGACAGCGCGTGTGCCCTGTCGGGTGGTCGTTCCAGACGCGGACCCGCTCGCCGGCGTCGAACTGCGGATCGGCTCCCGGTCGGTCGAACGACGCCGGCTGCTCGAACGTCTCCCGCATCCGGGTGGCTATCGCCGGATTCTCGGACTCGGGGACCAGCTCCGAGGGATCGTCACGGGCGAGCGCCCGCTCGAAGGCCGCCTCGATCTCTGCCGCGGAGAGCACGCCAGCCTCGGTTGCGTTCCGTTCGAGGCTCGCGAGCCAGCGTTCGAAGTACGTCGCGTCGAGGTACGCCGCCGGGTCCATGCGCTCGATCCCGTAGCGGCTCTCGTCGACGTCGTAGACGCCCTCCGAGCGCGTCACGCGCACCAGGCCGAACACGAGCCGTTCCCAGTCGGCGTGAAAGGGGGCGTCGTCCTCGACTGGGACCGGCCCGAAACCGTGCATCCCACCCATGTCGTGAACACCGTTCATGCCACGCCAGTTCGCGAGGTGTGGGCAAATATGTTTGGCCGGAAACCGCAGCGAACGGGTCAGTCGTCGGCGCCGACGTTCTGTTCGCTCGCGAAACAGGCCGGGTCAGGGTCGATCTGGGCGTACTCGACGGCGCGTACACCGAGCGTTTCGACGCGGTCGGCCATCTTCTCGTCGACGAACTCGCCGTCGTCGAACGCGTCGCTGGCGCTGGGGACCGCCGCCTGGTGGGGGAGTACCCACGCGTTCACTGCGCGACAGACTGACCGGAGGTGTTCGAGGGTCGTCGTTGGGAAGCTCCCGCCGGCGACGGCGAGCAGGCCGACCGTCGTGTTCTCGAACTCGTCGAAGCCGCAGTAGTCGAGGGCGTTCTTCAGCGGCGCCGCGTAGGAGCCGTGGTACATCGGCGAGCCAAGCAGCACGGCGTCAGCCCGCTGGATGTCTGCCCGGAGCCGCTCGGCGTCGCCTGCCTCCCGGCGGTCGGCGTCGAACACCGGCAGGTCGTACTCCCGGAGGTCGAGGAGCGCCGTCGAAGCGCCACGCTCTCCTGCCGCCTCTAGGGCGTGGTCGAGGGCGATCCGCGTGTAGCTGGCGTCCCGGAGGCTGCCACAGACCCCGGCGACGTGTGGTAGCGTACTCATCACTACCCCGTTTGTCGCGCCGGTGTTTATATATGGCGAGTGACAGTCTTTTCAGAGAACCGTTCGGCAATCAGCAGTCTGACCGCGTCATTCAGCGCGTGAACCGTTATCAGCGCGAACAGGTCCCGAAACCGCAGGCATTGTGGAGGGCTGTACGATCCAGAGCACCGACCCCCAGCTCCACATCCTTGAGCCACTCGATTGCGTCCCCTCTGATGGAGACTCGCTGAGAACTGTTCGTGCAGCTCATGTACTACTCTGCGTCCGAAAGCCCGCCAGGGACGCTGATCGGTCGGTTGGCATGTGGGTCGAAACGGTTTTAGTGGTGCCAGGCACACGGTCAGTATGCCGACGGAACCCGACACAGGCTACGACCCGAGTCTGGGGCGGAAGTTCATATTTGTCACGGGCGGGGTGATGTCCGGTCTCGGCAAGGGAATCACAGCGGCAAGTACAGGCCGCCTGCTCGCGAACGCCGGCTTCGACGTGACTGCGGTCAAGATCGACCCCTACCTGAACGTCGACGCCGGGACGATGAACCCGTTCCAGCACGGCGAGGTGTACGTGCTCAAAGACGGCGGGGAGGTCGACCTCGACCTCGGGAACTACGAGCGCTTTCTCGACATCGACATGACCTCCGACCACAACGTGACCACAGGGAAGGTCTACCGCCACGTCATCGAGAAGGAGCGGGCGGGCGACTACCTCGGTAAGACTGTCCAGATTATCCCCCACATCACCGATGACATCAAGCGCCGCGTCCGGGATGCTGCCGAGGGCAGCGACGTCTGCATCGTCGAGGTCGGTGGCACGGTGGGCGACATCGAAGGGATGCCGTACTTCGAGGCGCTGCGTCAGTTCGCCCACGAGGAGGACGACGAAGACATCCTCTACGCGCACGTGACACTTATTCCGTACTCGAAAAACGGCGAACAGAAGACGAAGCCGACACAACACAGCGTCAAAGAGCTCCGGAGCATCGGCCTCCAGCCGGACATCGTCGTGGGCCGGTGTGTGGATCCGCTGGATTCACAGACGCGGGAGAAGATCGCGCTGTTCTGTGACGTGCCCCGCGACGCGGTGTTCTCGAACCCCGACGTCGAGGACATCTACCACGTCCCGCTGATGGTCGAGAACGAGGGCCTCGACGAGTACGTCCTGGACCACCTGGATCTCGCCGACGAGGCGCTCCGGCCCGGCCAGCGGGATTCGGCGTGGCGCGAGCGGATCACCCGCGAGACGGAAAGCGAGGTGACTATTGCCCTGGTCGGTAAGTACGGCCTCGAAGACGCCTACATATCGGTGCACGAGGCGCTGAAACACGCCGGACTCGAACAGCGCGTCGACGTCGGGCGTGAGTGGATCCACGCGGAGAACCTCGCCGACGGCTACGACGGCTCACTCGACGACGTCGACGGCGTGGTTGTCCCCGGGGGGTTCGGTTCGCGGGGCACCCAGGGGAAAATCGAAGCGATCCGGTACGCCCGCGAGAACGACGTTCCCTTCCTCGGGCTCTGTCTCGGCTTCCAGATGGCCGTCGTCGAGTTCGCGCGGAACGTCCTCGGGTTCGAGGCCGCCCACTCGGCGGAACTTGACGAGGGGACCCCACACCCGGTCATCGACCTGCTGCCCGAACAGGAGGGCCTCGACGACATGGGCGGCACGATGCGCCTGGGCACGCACGTCACCGAGATCGACCCGGGGACGGTGGCACACGACCTCTACGGCGCCACATCCTGCGAGGAGCGCCACCGCCACCGCTACGAGGTCAACCCCGACTACATCGAGGAGATCGAAGCCGCAGGGATGCTATTCTCTGGCACGTCCGGCCGGCGCATGGAGATCCTCGAACTGCCCGAGCACCCGTACTTCGTCGGGACGCAGTTCCACCCGGAGTTCCGGTCGCGACCCACGCGGGCGAGTCCGCCCTTCGTCGGGCTGCTCGATGCGGCCCACGCCCTGCAGGGGGATGAGTGCTGATGGTCGACGTCGACACCTTCGTCGAGGAGAAGATCGACGAGATCGGATCAGCGGTCGGCGACGACAACGCGGTCATCGCGCTCTCGGGCGGCGTCGACTCCTCGACGGCCGCAGCGCTGGCCTACGAGGCTGTCGGAGACCAGCTTACGCCGGTCTACGTCGACACCGGGCTGATGCGCAAAGGCGAGACCGAGCAAGTCCGGGAAACGTTCGCGTACATGGACTCGCTGCGGATCGTCGACGCCCGCGAGCGGTTCCTTGACGAGCTTTCGGGGGTCACCGATCCCGAACAGAAGCGCCACGCCATCGGCGAGCAGTTCATCCGGGAGTTCGAGACCGTCGCCCGCGACGTGGACGCCGACTACCTCGTCCAGGGGACTATTTATCCCGACCGCATCGAGAGCGAGGGGACGATCAAGTCCCACCACAACGTCGGGGGGCTGCCCGAGCGGATCGACTTCGAGGGGATCGTCGAGCCGATGCGGGACCTCTACAAGGACGAGGTCCGGGAGGTCGCCCGCGAACTCGACCTCGACATGTCCGAGCGGATGCCGTTCCCGGGACCGGGCCTGGCGGTGCGGATCCTCGGCGAGGTGACCGAGGAGAAACTCGCGGTTGCACGGGAAGCCAACCACGTGGTCGAGGAGGAACTGGTCGAGTACGAGCCCTGGCAGGCGCTGGCCGCGGTGATCGGGAAGGCGACAGGCGTGAAAGGCGACAACCGGGTCCACGGCTGGGTCGTGGCGGTACGGTCGGTCGAGTCCCGCGACGGGATGACCGCCCGCGCCCAGGAGATCGACTGGGAGACCCTCCAGCGCATCCAGTCCCGGATCACCGGCGAGAACGAGACCGTCTCGCGGGTGGTGTACGACGTGACACACAAGCCGCCCGCGACGATCGAATACGAGTGAGTCCTACTGCAGTCCACTACAATGAGTGATGCTATCGCCGTCGTCGCTGGTACCGACGACCACGGAATCGCCGACGCGATCGCTGCTGAAGGGTTCGACGTCACGCGTGTCGACGTCGCCAACAGGCCCGCTCTGGAGGACGCGGGGGTCGTCAACGCGAGGATGTACGTCCTCACCGAGGTCGAGCAGGCGACATCGATCTCGGTAGCGAAAGATCTGAATCCGGAGCTGAAGGTTGTGGTGTACGCCGACGGCTCGCTGCCGGACTTCGCGCGGGGTCAGGCCGACCTGATGCTCGACCCGGAGCTGTTCGAGCCGGCTGAGGTTGCTGCTGAACTGTAAGAGTGACTCTCCCCCGCGGCGGGTTTCAGAGTGGTATAGATCCGCCTGATCGTTACATCTATTACATGCAGTTACATACGTATCTCTATGCCCATCGACATCGAACGGTTCGAGGAGGATCCGGTCGACGAACTTCAGGCAGGCGGACGGACGAACGCAGAGAAAATCCTTGGATTCCTCGCATCGTCCCCCGACCAGGCGTACACGCCCAAAGAGATCCACGAGGCAACCGGTGTCGCACGGGGGAGTGTCGGTGTTGTGCTCTCCCGCCTGGAGGACCGTGGACTCGTCCGGCACCGTGGCGAGTACTGGGCAATCGCCGACGTTGAGGATGTCGACAAAACGCTCAGTGCGATGGCGGCCGCGCGCGCGACGACCGACCAGTTCGGCCCGGAAGATCCCGACGAGTGGGGGCCAGGTGCGGCCGCGGAGACAGAGGACGAGTAGATGGCGTATTCGCAGGGGGAGGTCTGGTGGGGCCCGGCGTTTCACAAATCCGACCCGGCGTATCGCCCGTGGCTGATTGTCAGTGACGCATCACACCCGTTCGCGGACGTCGAATGTATCGTCGTTGGCATGACCACGCAGCAGCATCTTGAGGGGATTCCAGTCCCTGACGAGGCATGGGTTCGAGGGGGGTCCCAGACGGACGCGTACGTCTCTCCGTGGTACGTCACCACCATCAAACAGCGGGACTTCGACAACCAGCAGGGCGAAGTAGCGCAGTCCCTCATCGCTGCTGTTATCGAAGCGCTCCACGACTACACCTCGCTTGCCGATCCCGCAGAATAGCGCACGACAGGCGTCTACACCAGCTTTTCGACGCTGTCGGCGACTTCTTCGGGCGTGTCGCCGACCGGGACGCCCGCGGCTTCGAGCGCGTTGATCTTGCTCTGGGCGGTGCCGGTGCCCGACCCCGACACGATGGCGCCGGCGTGGCCCATCCGCTTGCCCGGCGGCGCGGTGCGGCCGGCGATGAACCCGACGACCGGCGTGTCGACGTGCTGGTCGATGTACTCGGCGGCGTCCTCCTCGTCCTCGCCGCCGATCTCGCCACACATCACGATCGCGTCGGTCTCGGGGTCGGCCTCGAACAGCTCCAGCGCGTCGATGAAGTCCGTCCCGATGATCGGGTCACCGCCGATGCCGATGGCGGTCGACTGACCCAGGCCGCGCTCGGTGAGGTTGTCGACAACCTGGTAGGTCAGCGTGCCCGAGCGGGAGATGAGGCCGACCGACCCGTCGGAGAAGATATTGCCCGGGAGGATGCCGAGTTTCGCCTCGCCGGGCGTGATGACGCCGGGACAGTTCGGGCCGACCAGGTAGGTGTCGGTCTCTCCCTGGCGGCGGTAGACGCGGCTCATGTCCTGGGTTGGGATGCCTTCCGTGATCGCAACGACGAGATCTAGGGGCGCGTCCAGCGCCTCGAACAGCGCGTCCGCGGCGAAGGCGGGCGGGACGAACAGGACCGAAGCGTCGGCATCCTCCTCGCGCGCCGCACGCGAGACGGTATCGTAGACGGGGACGCCGGCGACCTCCTGGCCGCCCTTGCCGGGCACTGCGCCGGGACGCCGGCGACCTCCTGGCCGCCCTTGCCGGGCACTGCGCCGGCGACGACGCTGGTGCCGTATTCGAGCATCTGCTCGGTGTGGAACTTGCCCTCGCCGCCCGTGATGCCCTGGACGACGACGCGGGTGTCCTCGTCGACGAGCACACTCATTGGCTGTTCACCTCCTCGGCGGCGGCAACGGCAGCCTGGACGGCGTCTTCTAGCGTCGCCTCGACCTGGACGAGGTCGGTGTTGAGGATCTTCATCCCTTCGTCAGCTTTCGTGCCGGCGAGCCGGACGATCACCGGCTTCGGGATCTTGTCGAACTGTTCGAGGGCGGTGTTGATGCCGTTTGCCACCTCGTCGCCGCGGGTGATGCCGCCGAAGATGTTGAACACCACGGCGTCGACGTTCCCGTCGGAGAAGACCATGTCCAGCGCGTTCGTGACGCGCTCGGCCTTCGCGCCGCCGCCGATGTCGAGGAAGTTCGCGGGCGCGCCGCCGTAGTAGTCGACGAGGTCCAGCGTCGTCATCACCAGGCCCGCGCCGTTGCCGATGATGCCGACGTTGCCCTCCAGACGGACGTAGTCAAAGCCGTACTCGTTTGCCTTTGCCTCCAGGTCGTCCTCGGCGGCCTCGTCTTCCATCTCGGCGAGGTCGGGCTGGCGAAAGAGGGCATCGCTGTCAATGTTGAACACGGCGTCTGCAGCGATGACCTCGTCGTCGTCGGTGATCATCAGGGGGTTGATCTCCGCATCGGCGCCGTCCCGTTCCTCCCAGAGGTCGTACAGCGTTGTGAGGATCGAGGCGACGTCTCCGGCCACGCTGTGGTCGATGCCGGCGTCGTAGACGGCCTTGCGAGCCTGGAAGTCATGCATGCCGAACGCGGGGTCGACGTGCTCGCGGGCGATGGCGTCGGGGTCCTCCTCGGCGACCTCCTCGATGTTGACGCCGCCGCGGGTCGAGACCATCGACCGCCGACGTGTACCTGGGCCTTGATCGCCACCGGGTAGCCGATGTCGTCGGCCGCCGCGACGGCCTCTTCGGCGGTTCGGGCCAGCTCCGCACCTGGCACCGGGATGCCGGCCTCGGCAAACACCTCCTTCGCCTGGTATTCGTGTAATCGCATGGTGTCGGTTCGTCGTAGCAGGGACGGTGAGTTAGTAGTACCGAAAGCATGCTCATAGGGTCGTGCGTGAGTATTTTCGGCGTTGCTCCGAAATATCGGTGGGATAGGATCTGAGACTCCCAATCTGATCTAGCCCGGCGGTAAAGAGTCAATCCGTACGTTCGATACCCGCACGGTCCGCTACTTTTATATCCAGGATCGTACCAGATACCGCAGATTGTCCTCGTTTTTCGCAGGACAGTCGTCAGACGCCCCACAGGAGGAACCCGGTGAAAGGACAAAGTATTTAACTCACGCTTCTGAAAACTGCAACCGTACCCCTACCCATGGCTGCGGAGTTAGTACGGTCCATGCAGACTGGTCGTCTACGGTTCACGTGGAGGGGTTGTGAATGGATCCGAACGTTGCCGTACCAAATGATAGGTAACCGAAAAAACAAACCATGAATAACAAGACACAAACATTTCGCGAAAAGGGACGTGCGCTGT
>PXQK01000003.1 GCA_003022085.1 Halobacteriales archaeon QH_10_65_19
CCGCTGGCTGCGGCGGACATGGCATTGAGGCTCAACTATGGCAAAAGTGTTAGACGAATCAAACAACGTAGCGATAACGGAAGAGGACCTCGAGACAAAGTCGAAAGGCGAGCTCATCAAACTCGCCGGCAAACTGCGCGACCGACGCAACGAGCTAAACCAGCTGGCCTCGGAGAAGGCCTCCGAGCGCGACGAGCTCAACGCAAAGACGCGCGAGAAAGTCGACGAGGCACAGGAACACCGCGAGAAGCGCGACCAGCTCAACGAGGAAGTTCAGGAGCACAAAGAGAAGCGCAACGAGCTGAACGCGGAGGCCAACGAGCTGTTCGACAGGGTCGAGCAGATGAAAAACGATCTGAAGCTCGACGAGGGCAAAAAGATCGAGGAACTCGAAGAGGAGATAGAGGATCTGGAGTTCAAACAGCAGACCGAGGTGCTCGAGGCCGAAGACGAGCGTGAACTCATCGAGAAGATCGAGGCGAAACGCGAGAAGCTCCAGAAAAAGAAAGAAAAAATCGAGCAAAACGAGGAACTCGACGACCTGGAAGCCGAGGCGGAGGAGGTACGCGCCGAGGCATCGAAGCACCACCAGAAGGTGACCGAACTCGCGGACGAGGCCCAGAAGCACCACAACAAGATGATCGAGGCCTACCGCGAGGCCGACGAGATCCGGGACGATGCCGACGAGAAACACGAGGAGTTCGTCGAGGTACAGGAGGCCGCAGACCAGCACCACGAGGACTTCGTGCGCGTCCAGAAGCGTCTCCGCGAACTCGACAAGAAAGAAGAAGAAAAAGAGCGCGAACAGCGCGAGGAGAAACAGGAGGCCGCCCGCGAGGAGGCCGAAGAGATCTACCAGAAATTCAAGGAAGGCGAGACCCTCGACACCGAGGACCTGATGAAGCTCCAGAAGACCGGCCTGCTGTAGAGAACGCACGCCGACGGTTCCTTCCGTTGTCGAGGGGTGGGGTGTGGGGCAGTCCCTGTCCTGTTGTCCGACAGTATAAAAACAACCACGCACGGCCGTATGAGACGCCGAAATTCTGCGTGCCGACCATACTCGGGGCAGTCACTCTCAGTAGTCGATCCGGGAGATCTCCTCGACGGGCCACTCGCTCAATATCTCGACGCCATTCTCGCGGACGACGACCATCTCCTCGACGCGGACGCCCTGCCGGCCTGCGGGTTCCTGGGTCTCGACGGCCATCGTCATCCCCTCCTCGATCTCGATTGGGTGCTCGGGGGAGATGCCGCGCCAGATCAGCGGCACCTCGTATAGCTGGAGTCCAAGGCCGTGGGCCCAGTGGTTTGTGGTCATCTGCCAGGGCTCCTCCGCCCCGTAGTAGTCGGCGTGCTCGCCTTCCATGTCAGGGAACCCTTTCGCGATCTCGTCGGTGGTCACGCCGGGCTCGATCCGTTCGAGTACGTCATAGAGGTTGTCCCGCGCGATCTCGTAGGCGTTTTCCTGTTCCTGCGTGGGCTGTCCCATGGAGAACGTCCGGTAGTAACACGAGCGGTAGCCCAGATAGCCGATGTTGTAGAAGTCCGCGTACACCAGGTCGTTCGGCCGCAGCATCCGGTCGGTGGTGTTGGCCTGGTGTTTTGGCCAGGTGTTGGGTCCGGAGGTGAGGTAGCCGCCGCCGACGAACGCGCCATGGCGCCACAGCTCCCGCACTGCGTCGCCCCACACCTCGGTTTCACGTATACCCGGCTCCGCCGTGTTCCTGATCCGCTGGAAGCCAGCCTCGCAGATGGCAGCGACCATCCGCAGACACTCGATCTCGTCCTCGGTTTTGGTCTTGCGCGCATCGAGCATCACCTCGCTTGCGGTGCCGGTGTCGACGTCGATGCCCTGCTCCTCGAACGCGTCGACGAGGCCCTGATTGCCGATATCGAGCCCGAGCGTCCCGTCGCCGACGCCGTACTCGTCCATTGCGCTGGCGACCAGTTCGGCCATCTTCGAGAGCAGGAACCCCCGGGCCGAATCGCGGCCCGAGGCGCGGGGGACGTTGCCCAGGCCGGGACAGGCATAGCGGATGTCCTCGAGCCACGGGCAGTGTTCCCGCTGGTTGCTCGCGTGGTCTGCGGTGTCCCAGTGGACGACGTCGCCGTTCTCGGTCAGCAGAGTGTAGTGATCCGCGCCGCTGCCGCCGGTCATCGCCAGACCGGTCACGTACCGGATGTTCGGGTCCGACACCAGCAGCATCGCGCCCAGGTCGGTCTCCCGGAGACGGTCGAGAGCCTTTGCCTTCCGCTCCTCGCGGAGGCGTCGGGTGTTGATCCGCTCCTCCCAGTCGACGGCCTGCGTGCCGAGCGTCCCCTCCATGTAGCCGCGCTCGTGGAACGTCATTGTCAGCGTTTTCCACGGCCCGCACTAAACCGTGCCGTTCTTCGACAGCGGATGGCCGGGCCGCGTGTCTCGACTCGGTCGAAAACCGGCGAACCCAGCCCCTGAAGACAAAAGCCCTTTACTGTATGTCGCCGAACGGATTTGCAATGTCGTATGATAGCACACCGGAGATCGGGCGGCGGCAGCTACTGGCAGCCCTGGGCGTCGGCGTCAGCACCGGGCTGGCCGGGTGCCTCGGCGACGATGACGACGACGGTAACGGCAACGAGAACGGCAACGGAAACGGAAACGGGGACGGGGACTCGGAGTTCCGGGTGGGACTCAACAGCGAACCGAGCACGCTGGACATCCACGAATCCGGACGGATCCCGGAGGGGGTCGCGCTCGCCCCGATCCACGAGACCCTGTTTCTCCTGAACAGTGATATCGAGCCGGTCCCGCATCTCGCCTCGGACTACGAGATACTCGACGACGCGAGGCAGTTCGTGTTCCAGCTCGAGGAGGGCGTCACGTTCCACAACGAGACCGAGCTGGACGCCGAGCAGGTCGTCTGGAACTTCGAGCGGCTCGTCGACCTCGGTGCGCACGCGTCGGTCTTCGACCCGGTCACAGAGATGGAGGCGTCGGGAACGTACGATCGAGACGGACCAGCCGTACCCGCTGTTCCTACGGGAACTCTCGGAGTTCGAGATCGGGATGGCACCCCGCGACGCAGTCGAGGACGCCGGCGACGACTGGGGGCGGGAGGTCATCGTCGGCACCGGACCGTACGAGTTCGTCGAGTGGGCGGCCGCCGACTACGTCGAACTGGAGCGGTACGACGACTACGAGTGGGGGCCGGAGTTCACGAGCCGCCCACAGTCCAACGTCGACCGCGTCGTCCTCGACATCATCCCGGAAGACGCTACGCGTGCCAACGAGCTGACCGCCGGCGACCTCCACGCCGATTACGAGACCGCGCTCGGACAGGCGGCGTCGATCGAGGACAACAGCGGGACAGAGGTCCGGCGTACCCAGTCGACGTGGACGTTCCTCCCGGTCAACACGGCGAAGCCACCGACCGACGAGATCGAGGTGCGGCGGGCGATCGCTCACGCGATCAACCGCGGTCCCCTCATCGACGTCGGGCTCGATGGCGAGGGGGAGACGACCAAGGGGTTCGTCCCGCCGTTCTGGGCGAACGCGCTTCCCGAGTCGGAGAACGAGGAGCTGCACCCGGCCTATAGCCCCGACGCGGCCCGCGAGGAGCTCGACGCAGCCGGCTGGACGAACGACGAGGAGGGGGAGACGAGGGCCCGCGACGGCGAGGAACTCCGGCTGAATCATTACTCGTTCCCGTTCCCGCTGTTGTCGAACCAGGCGGAGGCCATCCAGGCCATGCTGAGCGAGGTCGGCATCGCGACCGACCTCCAGGTGCCCGAGGCGTCGACGTTCTACGCCGAACTCGAGAACAACGAGCACCACCTCGCTAACAGCGGCGGCGCGTTCACCCCGTTCGCGTCGTCGGTGCTCTCGGACTACTACCACAGCAGCCAGAAGACGAGCGAGGTCGGCGGCCTGAACTTCGGTAACTACGAGAATTCGGAGGTAGACGACCTCATCGGGCAGGCCCAATTTGACCCCGACCCCGAGGCCCGGGTGGAGGCGGCGCTCGAAGCCCAGCGGATCCTCCACCAGGACCTGCCGGCGATCCCGCTCAACCTGCTCAACCGGATCTACGCGTTCAAAGACGGGGTGCAGGGCGTCGACGAGTGGACTGAGCACCCGCTCTGGTGGGGGCAGTACCACCTCCACCTCCGGGAAGTCGGACTGTAGGCCGGTCTCGGCGGCGCCGGTTCCCTGTCTACTCGTAGTGGTGGCAGGCACACCGGTGGCCGTCGGCGACCTCCTCGAACACCGGTCCGTCCTCCTCACAGACCGGGCCGATGTACTCCTGGCAGCGCGGGTGAAACCGGCAGCCTGACGGCGGGTTCTCCGGGCTCGGAACCGATCCCTCGAGCAGGATGCGATCCTCCATGCGCTCCGGTCCTGCCCGGGGAACGGACGACAACAGCGCCTTCGTGTACGGGTGCTTGGGCGACTCGAACAGCTGGTCGGTGGGTGCAACCTCGGCGAGTTTGCCGAGGTACATCACGGCGATCCGGTCCGCGGAGTGGCGGACGACGCTCAGGTCGTGGCTGATCAGCAGGAAGGTGAGGTCGTACTCCGCCTGGAGGTCGTTCAGCAGGTTGAGGATGCTCGCCTGGACCGACACGTCGAGCGCGCTGGTCGGCTCGTCGGCGACAACAAACCGTGGGTTGATACTCAGCGCGCGGGCGATCCCGACCCGCTGTTGTTGTCCGCCGCTGAGTTCGTGGGGTGCCCGTCCGAGGTGTTCGGTCCCGAGCCCCACCTCCTCGACGAGTTCGACGGTGCGGGCGTGGCGCTTTTCCCGGGACCAGTCTGTCAGCGAGTGCATCGGCTCCCTGATGATCTTCCCGACCGACAGCCGCGGGTTGAGGCTCGAGGCCGGGTCCTGGAAGATGACCTGCATCTCTCGGCGGTACCGCTTCAGCTCCGCCTTCGAGGCGTCGGTGATGTCCGTCCCTCTGTACCGGATCCAGCCGCCTGTTGGCTCGTGCAGGCGCAACACCGTCCGACCGAGCGTCGACTTTCCACAACCCGACTCGCCCACGAGGCCCAGCGTCTCGCCGTCCCCGATCTCGAACGAGACGCCGTCTACGGCTTTCACGTTCCCGACTGTCCGGTTCAGGATCCCCCCCTGTATCGGGAAGTACTTGCGGAGCCCCTCGACTTCGAGGATGGGATCTGCCACTGTCCCGTCGGCGACCGACTCAGTACCGCGCTTCATGTGGTCCCTCCCATGGCGGTGACGCCTCGACCGCGTCGTCGTAGAGGTGACAGGCTGCCTCGTGGCCTCCGCCCTGCCCGAGCAGTTCCGGGACCCATTCGTCACAGACAGGTCCGATGTAGTTCGGGCACCGGGACGCGAACGGACAGCCCGACGGCGGGGACTCCAGACTCGGAACCGACCCCTCGATGGTCGGCAGGCGATCCTGTGTCCTCCCGACGCGCGGGATCGACTCTGTGAGCTTGCGCGTGTACGGGTGCAGCGGCCGATCGAACAGCTCCCCGAGGGTACACCGCTCGGCAACCGTCCCGGCGTACATGACGGTGATCCACTCGGCGAGTTCGCTGACCGCCGCCAGGTTGTGGCTGATGTACAGCATCGCCATGTCGAACTCGGCCTGGATGTCCCGCATGAGTTCGAGGATCTTCGCCTGGGTCGTCACGTCCAGCGCGGTCGTCGGCTCGTCGGCGATGAGCAGGTCCGGCCGCGTGATCAGTCCCATCGCGATCATGACCCGCTGTCGCATGCCGCCGCTGAGTTCGTGGGGGTACTCGTCTACGAGCCGCTCGGGATCGGCGAGGCCGCACGCGTCGAGCATCTCGACGGCCTCCTCCCGGGCCTCCTCGACGGTGACGTCCCGGTGGGCGAACAGCGGCTCCATGACCTGCTTGCCGATCGTCAGCACCGGGTTGAGCGACTTCATCGGGTCCTGGTAGATCATGCTGATCCGGTTCCCCCGGATATCGTCCATCTCGGAATCCGACCGCTGGAGGAGATCTTCGCCGTCAAACAGGATCCGCCCGTGTGTGACCTCCGCCGGGGGCGTCTGCAACAGCTGGAGGACGGACAGCGCCGTCACGCTCTTCCCACAGCCGCTCTCGCCGATGAGGCCCACCACCTCGTTGTGGTCGATGTCGAGGCTCACCCCGTTGAGCGCGTGGACGGTGCCCTCCTCTGTCCGGAACTCCACGTGAAGATCCTCGATCTGGAGGAGTGGTTCTGACATGGCTACAGTGGTCGTGACTGTTTCGGATCCAGCGCGTCGCGGAGGGCGTCCCCGAGCGCGTTGAACCCGATGACGGTGATCATGATGGCGAGTCCGGGGAACGTCGAGATCCACCACTCGGTCTGCAGCTGGTCGCGTCCTGCCTCGATGATAGCCCCCCACTCGGGTGTCGGCGGATTCACCCCCATCCCGAGGAACGACAGCGCCGCAACCTGCAGGATGACCGCCGGCAGGGTCAGCGTCGCGTAGACGATGATGCTCGCCGACGCGTTCGGCAGCACGTGACGGAGCATGATCCGGACGTCGCTGACGGCGGCGACCTCGGCAGCCTCGATGTACTCGTCCTCCATGACGCTTTTCACGTCGCCGCGGACCAGGCGCGCAAAGCCGCGCCAGCCCACCGCTGCAAGGGCGACAACGAGCGGGAAGATCCCGCCGCCCATCATGCCGGCAATGGCCAGCGCGAGGACGATCCCTGGAATTGCGAGCATCACGTCGACGAGGCGCATGATCCCAGCCTCGACGAGGCCGCCGTAGTAGCCGGCGACGAGCCCGAGGGTGACGCCGAGGAGGATCTGGAAGACGAGGATGCTGATGCCGAGCCCGAGTGCCCACCGGGTGCCGTGGATGACCCGGGAGAACACGTCCCGGCCGAACCGGTCGGTCCCGAACGGGTGCTCGAGGCTCGGCGGCTGGTTGGTCGCATCGTAGTTCTGTGCGATCGGATCGTGTGGAGCGATCTCGGGGGCGAAGACCGCGACGAGGATGAGCGTCCCGGTGAGCGCGACACCCAGGAGGCCGGCGTTGCTCTGCACCACTCGCGCGGGGACCTTGCTGTCGCGGATCGCTCTCAGCGTGCCTTTGAGATTGATTCCAGCCGTGCGGATGCGTTCTCTGAGCATAGTTCAGTCGTAGGTAATTCTGGGATCGAGGTACGTATACGAGACGTCGACGGCCAGGTTCGCAACGAGCACGAGACAGGAGTACACGAGGACGATCGCCTGGACGACCGGGTAGTCCCGCCGCAACACCGAGTCGACGAGCAGGCGGCCGAGCCCGGGCCAGGCGAAGACGATCTCGATGATCACTGACCCCGAGATGATCAGCGGGACCTGGAGGCCGACGAGCGTGACGACGGGTATCATTGCGTTTTTCATCGCGTGCGTGTAGATGACGGCCTGCGAGCCGATGCCCTTGCCCTTTGCCGTCCGGATGTAGTCCTCGTTGATTATCTCGAGCATCGACGAACGCATCAGCCGCGTCAGCAGGCCCGCCCGTCTGGCGCCGATCGCGAACGCGGGGAGCGCGAGGTAGCTCAGCCACTCGAGGGTCAGGAAGCTGTCCGCGCGGCCGGAGATCGGGAAGATCTGCCACTGGACCGCGAACAGAAAAATGAGGATGAGCCCGAGCCAGAACGACGGCATCGAGAGCCAGAAGATGGCGAAGATCATCGACCCGGTGTCGAGCCACGAGTACTGACGCACCGCCGCGGCGACGCCCAGTGGCAGTGCGATGATGAACGTGATGAGCATCGCGACGATGGAGAGCTCCAGCGTCGCCGGGAGCCGTTCGGCGATCATCGCCGAAACCGGCTCCCCGGTGACAATCGACGTCCCCATGTCCCCCTGCAGCACGTCCGTGAGCCAGTCGACATAGCGGACGTAGATGGGGTCGTCGACACCGAGGTCTGCGCGGACTTCCTGGATGGCCTCCGCGTCGGCCTGGTTGCCAAGCGCTGCCCGCGCCGGATCCCCCGGAGCGAGGTAGATGAGCGAAGAGATGATGACGGTGACACCGAAGAGGACCGGTATCATCGTCAGTAGGCGACGCATGAGATAACGTAGCATCCGCTCTGCTTTCCCTTGGTAATCGGCTCCACAAATATGTATCGGTGTCTGCACTCGACGGGGGAAAGCGTGCCGGAAAATGCATTATCCAGGGGTGTGTCGGTGCCGTCATGTCGAGCACTGTCATCCAGTGTGGAACGCTCGTTGACGGCATCGCAGACGAACCGATCCGGGACGCTCGCGTCGTCGTGGAAGAGGGGACCATCCGGAAGGTCGGTCCGAGCGAGTCGGTGTCGGTTCCGGACGAGGCTGACCGGATCGACCACTCGAACCACGCCGTCACGCCGGGGTTCCTCGACTGTCACGTCCACCTGAACGGCACCCGTTCGTTCCAGCCAATGGAACGCATCGAGAAGAGTCTCCCATACAAGGCGGCCCTGGGCGGGGCGGACCTCCGGCAGCTCCTTCTCGCCGGATTCACAACCGTCCGGGACGTCGGCGGGAGCACCGCTATCGGGCTGCGAAACGCCGTGGAGGACGACGAGATTCCGGGCCCCCGTATCTACGCTGCCGGCCGGGCGATCTCGCGTTCCGGCGGTCACGCCGACATGAACCAGCTTCCGACCCACTGGGCCGGCGACGAGGACCGGATGCTCGGGGTCCAGGCCGACGGGGTTCCCGAGTGTCGGAAGAAGGCGCGACAGGAACTCCGCAGCGGGGCCGATCTCATCAAGATAACCATCACCGGCGGGATGGCCTCGAAGGGCACGATCCCCGACCAGGTCCACTACACCGACGCGGAGACGCAGGTGTTCGCCGAGGAGGCCCACGCGGTGGGCACCCACGCCGCGGCCCACGCCTACGGCACCGCCGGCGTCAACGCGGCGATCCGCAACGGGATCGACACGATCGAACACGCGATCGGGTTCGGCGAGCGCGGCGAAGGGGTCGATCTCGCACACGAGTACGGGGCGGTCGTCGTCCCGACGCTCAGTGCAATCTACCGGCTCGCCTACGAGGGTGACGAGCACGGACTCCCCGAGTTCCACGTCCGGAAGGGCCGGGAGTACGTCGACGAGCACGCAGACTCGGTCACCCGCGCCTACGAGGCCGACGTGCCAGTAGCGCTCGGGACGGACTGCAACGGCTCGTACCTCCACCCGCACGGCGACAACGCCATCGAGTTCGAACTGCTCGTCGAACAGGCTGGCATGGACGAGATGGACGCGCTCAAGGCCGGCACGAGCGTGGCTGCCGACGCCATCCAGGCCGAGGACGTCGGTGCGGTCGAACCGGGCCGACAGGCCGACTTGGTCGCACTCGACGAGGATCCTCTCGCAGACATCTCGGCGACCCGCGACGCCGTCGCCGCCGTCTACAAGGCCGGCGAGCGGGTCGACAACCGGATCTGAGCCGGCAGGACGGGACCAACTCACCGGTGCCGCGTCACGTCGTCCTGCTTCTGGTTCAGGTTGTAGTTCATGATCTTCGCGTGGCGGCTGTCCCGGTCCCGCTCGACCGAATAGACGCCGCCCGGCACCTCGGCCAGGCGGGCCCTGGCCACCTCGATTGTCCGGTGGTCCTCCTCGTCCAGTTCGAACGCGAGTGTCCGTTGGTTCGACTCGATGTGGCGGGTGTTCCGCGCGCCGACGATCGCCGACCCGACCCGGGGTTTCTCGAGGACGTATCTCGTGGCGACGTTAGCGATAGAGACGCCGTGCTTGTCGGCGATGTCGGAGACGGTCCCGAGGAGGTTCTGGTACGCCTCCCAACCCCCGACCTCCTCGATGATCAGCTTGTACTTGGTAAGCGACCGGTTCTCCAGGTCTGTCGCCTCTCCTGGATCCGGCTCGCCCGCGAACTTGCTCGTCAGGAAGCCGCCGGCAAGCGTCCCGTAGCACAGTAGTTTCATGTCACGTCGCTCGCAGAGGTCGACCATCTCGCGTTCGGGCCTGGTATCGAGCAACGAGTACTGGACCTGGTTGCTGACGACCGGCACGCCGGCATCGAGGAGGTCCTCCAGGCGCACCGCGTCGAAGTTCGTCACACCGATGTGGCGGATCTTGCCGGCATCCCTGGCCTTATCGAGCACGGCCAGCACATCGTCGTCGAAGAACTGGCTCGAGCCCCATGAGTGATACTGGTAAAGGTCGATGACCTCTGTCTGAAGGGCGTTCAGCGAGTCCTCCAATTGCTGCTGGACCTCCTCCGGCCGACGGGGCTCGGTCCGCTCGAAGTTGCCGTGGAACGCCCGGATGTGTTCGGGCGGGGCCATCCCGTAGGTGGTCCGGCGTCGACGAACTCGGCCGTGTCCTCGACGGGGGTCGACGTCTGGTTCTCGTTGTGCTTCGCCGAGAGCTGCCAGTACCCGTTGATGATTTGACACGCCTCGTACCCGTCCGTGAGCTCGTACATCATGAGGTGAGGGTACTGTTACTGTCACCTACCCCGTTGTAAACGCGGGGCTTGTCGGTGGCCTCCCGCTCGAAGCGTGGTACGCATCCCATTGGGACGTCCCACGCCACCGGGTTCCACACCGGGTTCGCGTGTCATCCGGCCCCGACTTCGGAGTGCGGTGACTGGCACTCGTCCTCGGAGAGACGTGCGCCCACCGAGAACATACTGGCGTCAGTATTCAGCGAAGTCGGCGTCAGGTTCTATTCTGAACCCTTCCTGCGACGTATCATGGTACGTGTTGGGGAGGCAAAAAGGCTGCGTTCCGTGAATTGTGGCACGGAGCGGACGCGATTCCCTCGCTGTATCAAGATGGAGCTTGGAATTTTGTCATACGCTCCAAGTTCCCCCTTTCCGACACACAAGCCCTGAACCCCCTATGTCAAACTCAGCGTCGGAACTCGGCACGTGTCCGTTAGCGATAAATTTCCTAACAGGTACTACTCGTTTACAGTTCCAGCACTCAACCAGTCCCCTTGACTTGGGT
>PXQK01000004.1 GCA_003022085.1 Halobacteriales archaeon QH_10_65_19
ATCCTGGTGCCGTCGGGGCTCCACTCGATGCTCCGGACGCCGCCCGCCACGTTCGTGACCTGGCGGGCCTCGCCGCCGTCGGTCGGCAGTACCCACAGCTGCGGGCGGTCGTCGTCGGCGCCACGCGTCGAGACGAACGCGAGCCGGTCGCCGCTGGGGCTCCATCGCGGCTGGCTGTCGGTGCCTTCCGCGAGGGTGAACCGCCGCGGCTCCCCGCCGCCGGTCGGGGCGGCGTGGATCGTCGCCGCGTACTCCTCGTCGTCCTCGGGCACCTTGCGGACGAACGCCACGCGGTCGCCGGCAGGCGATACGCGGGGGTCCTCGACCTGTACCAGCTCGTGGAAGTCGGCGGCCTCGATGCGCTCCATGCCGTTTGGGATTTCGCGCGACTGCCAAAGCCTTTCGATTATACAGCCAGGAGAGTGTCACGATGTGACACAGAGTTACGTCCGACAGTATCACGTCTGGCTGTATATCCATGGACATTTATCAAGGACACGCCCCAGTGACTGGTATGGGTCAGGAAACAGTCGAACGGGAGTTCGACGACCCGGTGCTGGGTGAGTCAACGCTCGCCGGACTGTTCGAGGAGAGCGCGGGACGTCACACTGACCGGATCGCACAGCAGTACAAGGGCGGCGTCCACGACCGGGCTCTCGCAGGGACGGCCATCCCGGCGGCGCCGGCCGACGGCTTCGAGACGCTTACATACGGAGAGATGCGCGGGGTCGTCCGGCGGCTGGCCACCGGGTTCCGCGACCTCGGCCTGGCCGCGGACGACCGGGTTGGCATCTTCTCGGACACGCGCCTGGAGTGGGCGCTGAGTGACTTCGCCATCCTGGCGGCCGGCGGCGTGGTCACGACCGTCTACAGGAGTTCATCGCCCAATCAGGTGGAGTACCTCCTCGACGACCCGGATGCGACGGCCGTCGTCGTCGAGAACGTCGACTGCCTCGAACGCGTCTTCGAGGTGGAAGACACCCTCTCAATCAGCTACTACGTCGTCATGGAGGATGCCGAGCACCACGGTGAGCGCAACGACGTCTACACGCTCGCGGAGGTCTACGACCGCGGCGACGAGGTGTTCGACCCCGCGACGTACGAGACGTGGGTCGAAGAGCGGTCGCCGGACGACCTCGCGAGTCTGGTCTATACCTCCGGGACGACCGGCAAGCCCAAGGGCGTCCGGCTGACCCACGGTAACTTCCGGGCGAACGTCAACCAGTGCTACCGCCGGTACGGCCCGCGGCCGGACAAACCGCCGGAGGCGAGTATCGACACGGAGACGGTGACGGTCTCCTTCCTGCCGCTCGCGCACGTCTTCGAGCGGCTCTGCGGGCACTTTCTGCTCTTTGCCGCCGGCGGGACCGTCTCCTACGCCGAGAGCGTCGACACGCTCAAGGAGGATTTCCAGCTGTTCGAGCCCACCGTCGCCACTAGCGTCCCGCGGGTGTACGAGAAGATGTACGACGCCATCCGCGAGCAGGCGCAGGGCTCGGCCGTCACTAAACGCATCTTCGAGTGGGCGGTCGACGTGGGCCGGACCTACCAGCGCAGCGACAACCCCTCGTCGCTGCTCGGGATCAAGCACGGGCTGGCAGACCGCCTCGTCTTCTCGGACGTCCGGGAGGCGCTGGGCGGGAACGTGGAGTTTCTCGTCAGCGGGGGCGGCACCCTCTCGAAGGAGCTCTGTGAACTCTACCACGCGATGGGTCTGCCCATCTACGAGGGGTACGGCCTGACGGAGGCCGCACCGGTCGTGACGACGAACCCGCCGACCGACGCGAAGCCCGGCACCATCGGCCCGCCGGTGCTCGACGTCGACATCCGGCTGGACACCGACACCCTCCCTGACAGCTACACTGTCGGGGAGTCCGAGGACGTCGGCGAACTGCTCGTCGACGGGCCGAACGTCACCGACGGCTACTGGGACAAGCCCGAGAAGACAGCGGACGCCTTCACCGACGACGGCCTGTTCCGCACCGGCGACATCGTGGAGCGCCGCGAGGACGGCTACATGGTGTTCCGCGACCGGGTGAAACAGCTCATCGTCCTCTCGACCGGGAAGAACATCGCGCCGGCACCCATCGAGGACGAGTTCGCGGCGATCAACCTCATCGAGCAGGTGATGGTCCTCGGCGAGGACCGGAAGTTCGTCAGCGCACTCGTCGTTCCCGACGTCGAAGGCCTACGCTGGTTCGCCGAGAGCGAGGGCATCGACCTGCCTGCCGACCGGGAAGCCCTCTGCGACGACGACCGGGCACGGGAGCTGATCGCCCGCGAGATCGAGCGCGTCAACCAGTCCTTCGAGGAGCACGAGCGGATCAAGAAGTTCCGGCTCGTCCCCGAGGAGTTTACCCAGGAGAACGGCCTGCTCACTCCGACGCTGAAGAAAAAGCGCCGGGACATCCGCGAGGTGTACGTCGACCGGATCGCCGAGATGTACGGCGAGAAGAAGTTCGAGCAGGCCGCTGCTGACGGCGGCTGACGCGGCCACGCCCGTGACGTGGCGCAGCGACGTCGCCTCGGAGAGCGATCGGGCGGCCCGCTCCACGGATCAGCACATCTATGGGATCGCCGGACGTAGGGGCTGTCGTGCAGGTCGTCGGCTACGAAACGGTGCCGGCCGGGGAGACGGACCACGCCGCGCTGTTGCTTGCGAGCGACGGCGCGGTCACGCGCGAGTCGCTCGCGCCCGGGACGGAGCTGCAGTACCGCCTCGACGGCCGCCACTGTGCCGGCGACGTGACCGAAGGGGGACACACCCCCTGCGACAACGAGGCGTCGCCGTACTGCGATCGACACACGAGCAGGTGGGCCTGCGCCCGCTGTACTGGCGAGTGTGACCTGCCGCTGCCGTCCTGCCGGGAGGAGCACGCGGTGTACCTCGCGGCGTTCGCGCCGGCGACGTTCAAGGTCGGCGTGACCCGCTCGTGGCGTCTGGACACCCGGCTCCGCGAGCAGGGTGCCGACCGCGCCGCCCACCTCCGGACCGTCGAGGACGGCCGGATCGCCCGGCAGATCGAGGCCGAGATCGCCGACAACGTCGGGGACCGCGTCCGCGTGCCCGCGAAGATCCGCGGCCTCCACCTGCCCGTCGACGAGGACGCCTGGGCGGCGCTGCTGGCGGCGCACGATCACCGGGAGACGTTCCGCTTCGAGTACGGGCTCGACCTGGCCGAGCGGCCGATGGCCGAGACGCTCGCCAGCGGGACTGTCCGGGGCACGAAGGGCCGCGTGCTGGTGCTCGACCGGGCTTGCAGCAGCTACGCCGTCGACCTCCGGGATCTCCTCGGCTACGAACTCGCCGACGGCGGGACCGAGCGCGCGCTCCAGTCGAGCTTTGCTGCCTTCGAGTGAATGTGGAACCTGGCGGCCGTTCTGATACGGTCGTGCGTGATTATTTTCAGCACTGGAGCCCAATATCGCTGGTTTCACGGGTTGAAACGTCCAACCCGCGATTCTATAGCGGTAAAAAGTCACGCACGACCGTATGACACCGCGCGCCGGAATCAGTCGTCGTCGTCAGTCACTTCGGTGCGGGCCTGGCGGCGGGCGGCGCGCTCGATGAACTCCTGGGGGAGCTGGTCGATCTCGCCGGCCTGGACGCCCCAGAGGTGGGCGTACAGATCGTCGTTGTCAAGCAGTTTCTCGTGTGTGCCGCGCTCGACGATCTGCCCGCCTTCGAGGACGACGATCCTGTCGGCGTCCTTGATCGTCGACAGCCGGTGGGCGATGGCGAACGTCGTCCGGTCGGCGGCGATCTCGTCCAGCGAGCGCTGGATCAGCATCTCCGTCTCGGTGTCGACGTCGCTGGTGGCCTCGTCGAGGATCAGAATCTCGGGATCCTTGAGGATCGCGCGGGCGATCGAGATCCGCTGGCGCTGGCCACCCGAGAGCTTCACGCCGCGCTCGCCGACCTCGGTGTCGTACCCGTCCGGCAGGTTCGTGATGAAGTCGTGGGCCTCCGCCATCTTCGCCGCCTCGATCACCTCCTCGCGCGTGGCCTCGAAGGAGCCGTAGGCGATGTTTTCCTCGACAGTGCCGTAGAACAGGAACGTGTCCTGGCTGACGTAGCCCATCGACTGTCGGAGGCTGCGGATCGTCACCCCGCGAACGTCGGTGCCGTCGATCCGGATCCCCCCGTCGTCGACGTCGTACAGCCGGAGCAGCAGCTTCAACACGGTCGACTTGCCGGCGCCCGTCGGGCCGACCAGGGCGAGAGTCTCACCGGGCTCGACCTCGAAATCGATGTCCTCGAGGATCGGCTCCTCGTCCTCCTCGTAGCCGAAGCTCACCTCGTCGTACTCGACGCGGCCCTCGGTGACCTCCAGGTCGGACGCGTCCTCGGCCTCGGCAACCCGGTAGGGCTCGTCCATCAGCCCGAAGATCCGCGCCGAGGAGGCGCGGGCCCGCTGGTACATGTTGATGATCTGCCCGAACTGGGCCATCGGCCAGATGAACCGCTGGGTCAGCAGAATGAACGTGACGAACTCGCCCAGATCCAGCGGTTCGGTGAAGATCCACGGCGCGTTACCCTCCGCGGAGAGTACCCACAGGCGTACTCCTCGGTGTTCGAGGACTTGATCACCTTGATGCCGCCGAGGTTGTTCTCCAGCCGTGAGTTGACCTTCCCGACCGTCGAGCGCACCTCTGCGTACTTGGGCTGAATGATCTGGATGAACATGTAGGTAAACAGGGCGATCACCGGGACCGGGAGCAGTGCTATCAGCGCGAGCTGCCAGTTCAGATAGAAGAGGATGGCGGCGATGCCCAGCACCATCACGGTCAGCCGGAACATCGAATTCATCCCGTCGTTGAGAAACCGTTCCAGGCGGTTGACGTCGTTCGAGAGGATCGACATCATCTCGCCGGTCTGCTTGTCCGCGAAGAAGTCCATGTTCAGCCGCTGCATCTTGTCGTAGGTGTCGGTCCGGACGTTGTGCTGGATGTTCTGGGCGAAGGAGTTGAACCCCCAGTTGCGGGCCCAGTGAAACCCCGATCCGAACAGGAACGCGCCGCCGATCAGGGCCACGGTCAACAGGAGCTGTTCCTGCTGGCCTGAGGGAATCAGACTGCCCGGAACGAACCAGATGTCCTCGAAGTTCTTGTCCCGCCGGAAGACGGCGTCGATGGCGAACCCGAGCAACACCGGCGGTACCAGGTCCAGCAACCGGGCGAAGATACTCGCAAAAACCCCGACCAGCACCTGGGATTTGTACTGGAGGCCGTACTCGCGGAACAGCCGTTTCATCGGGTTCTCGATCTTTTCCCGCTGTTCCTCGAACGGGTCGTCCTCCTCCCAGTTGACGCTACTCATTATCATTCATGAACCGGTTTGTCCCAAAAAGGGTTTCCGAGTCGGCCAGATCGTATCACTGCGTGATAATTTCGTCCGTGATTATTATGAGGAGCGACAAATCGGGAAACAGTTGCGTGAACGGTGCTGGGAGCAGTAAGGGGACCAGGCGGCGGGCGGTGCAGGGAGCGATCAGCTGATGAACTCGTTGTCGCGCCAGTCGACGCCGCCGGAGTCCTCGTCGCTTTTGGGATCCTCGGCGACGGTGACCGAGGCCGGGCGGCGCTCGCCGTCGACGATACGGACCGCTTTGATCTCCTCGTCTTTCGCGGCGACCGCGGTCAGTGCCCCTTTCTCGGCCTGGCGTGCAACCTGACAGAGCACCTCGAACATCTCGTACTGTAGCGCGGTGTTCTGGAGCACCGTCTCCCGGTCGCCCTTGAAGCAGGCGTACTCGACGAGTTCGGATTCGATTTCCTCTTCCTCCTCGAGTGTGCCCCACTGTGGACCCCCACCCCGGGACGGTCCACCCGGCCCGTCTTCGGGCTCTTCCTCGTAAACGCGGTTCTCGGTGACGCTCGCTTTCAACTGCGCCGTCGGTGTGTACTTGCTGATGCTGTCGTCGGCCGGGACGGCGCTGATTATCAGCGTGTTGTTGCGCCGCGTGATGTCGACGCCGTCGACGTTGTCCGGCAACTCCGGATCGTCGAAGTGGTCGTGGACGTCTTCGAGTGGCAGTTCGAGTGTCGAGTGGAGTTTGTATACGCGGCCTGTCATGATTGATAAGATTCTCCGAACAGCCCAGCACTGTGGGGCCGGTCTTTCAGAAGAAACTACGCACCCCATCCATAAATGGGCTGCCCTTCGTGGGTGCCGGTCCCACGCTATGTCCCGGCCGATTCGCCGGCTTTCACCGGAAGCGACCGAATCAGTCGTCGGCGGTAGCAGTTCCGTCGCCGCCCTCGTCGGCCGCCGGGGATTCGTCGTCGATGCTCGGCGGGTACTTACCCCGGTCGAGCACGAGATCTGTCTGTGGCCGTGCCATGCAGGTCAGCGCGTACCCCTCTCGTTCCTCGTCGGTCAGCCCCCGGGCAGCCGGCTGGGTGACCTCGCCCTCGACAATCTCCGCCGAACAGGCCAGACACATTCCGACCCGACAGGAGTACTCCTGGGCGATCCCCTCCTCTATGCACCGGCTGAGGACCGTCTCCTTGTCTGAGACCGTGATGGTCTCCCCCGTCCCAGTGAACTCCACCGTGTACTCGCTCATACGACGGGCTACGACGGTACGCACTAAAACTCTTTACGACAGCTTTACGTATATTAGCGGAAAACACTTAATCAGGTAATGGTACAGCCGGTCGAATGCAGAGCGTGGTGATGCTCGGAGGGGAGAACAGTATGATCACACGGGACACGGACAGGGGATCGGCGTTCGGCGGGGCAATCCTGCTGATGGCGACGATTATCATCGTGGTCCTGACGACCGCGATTTTCTTCGGGAACTTCAGCTTCGACTCCCAGCAGACGGAGATGCCAGAACCAGAGGTGGCGTTCGACTACACCGACAACCCGGGTGGGAGCGACGTAGTTCTTATCAGACACCGCGAGGGCGCACGCATCAACCCGCTGCAGTTCAGCGTCAAGATCGAGGGGGCGTCCTGTACCGGCGACACCGATCCCGACGGGGAGTACAGCGCACACAGCGACTTCGGGTTAGCGGAGGACAACTGGGTGTCTCCGGGGATGGCACTCATCGTCGACGACGACAACCCGGTGCAGATGTGTGAGACAGGCGACTTCTCTCTCGAGGGAGCGACCGTGACGCTGCTGTGGGAGAACCCGGACGGGGAGTACCAGACGATGACTCGCTGGGAGAACTAGTGGGCGGTCGGCTGGTGGCCCCCTTGTGATACGGTCGTGCGTGACCCTCGTGCTTCAGGCGGGGGGGATATCAATCCGTACCGCTGTCGTTGCCCGCGAGTGACTCGTCCGCGGCGAGCGCGAGAACGGCGTCGGTAAGCACCTCGACGCCGATCCGGAGCGACTCCTCGTCGACGTCGAACGTCGCCGTATGGTGACCACCGGGGTGATCAGTGCCGACGCCGACGTAGCCGGCGACGCCGCCGCGCTCCTGAACCCGGCGCATCAGGTAGGTTGCGTCCTCGCTGCCGCCGAGGTCGTCACGACGGAGCAGCGACGTCACGCTGTCGTTCGCCTCCGCGACCCGCGCGACGTGTTCGACGATCTCCTCGTCGCTGGTCGCGCTCGGCGCCTCGCCGCCACCCCCGATCTCGACCTCGCAGTCGTGCATCTCCGCGGCGGCGTGGATGATCCGCTGGGCCTTCTCCTTCGTGTACTCCATCAGTTCCGTCGTCTGTCCGCGCACTTCGCCTCTGATGAAGGCGTCCTCCGCGATGATGTTCGAGGCCGTCCCGCCGCCGACGCGCCCGGCGTTGATTCGTGTCGGGCCGTCCTCGTGGCGCGGGATCGCGTACAGGTTCTGGACCGCGGTCGTCATCGCCTGGACGGCGTTTCGCCCAGCGTTTGGCTTCCCGCCAGCGTGGGCCGGCTCGCCGGAGAAGCGCGCGTCGATGTGCGACACCGCGAGGAAGCCGTCGATACCCGCCACGACCTCGCCGGTCGGGTGGTCGAGACCGATGTGCACCGCCAGCAGCGCGTCGACGTCCTCAAGGTGGCCGCTGTTCGCAACAGCCTTCCCGCCACCGACGTACTCTTCGGCGGGCTGGAACACGACTTTCAGCGTTCCCGAGAAGTCGCTGTCGGTGACCGCTCGGATCACGCCCAGCCCGTACGTCATGTGGGCGTCGTGGCCGCAGGCGTGCATGTGCCCCTCGTTGCGGGAGCGAAAGCCCTCGGCAGCGGGCTTGTGACTCCCGTCGGTCGCCTCCGTCTGCGGAAGCCCGTCGATGTCGACTCTGAGCGCGACGGTCGGCCCGTCGCCGCGTTCGACAGTGGCGACGACGCCGGTGTAGCCACCCGCAACCCGTTCGAGGATCTCCTCGTCGGCGCCAAGGTCGCGTGCGCGGTCGAGCCACTCCTGTAGCTCGTCGTCGTCGGGCACACTGAGCCGGTCGTCGCCAGAGAGGATCTCGGGGCCGACGTGGATCCCGTCGACGTCGAGCGCCTCCAGTTCTTCGACGATCCGGGCGGTCGTGTGGAACTCCCGCCAGGCTGGTTCGGGCCACTGGTGGAACTCCCGGCGCAGCGAACGGAGCCACTCTTCCTGTGTTGTGACGTTCATGCCTCTTACGAACGGCGGCGTGAACTAAACTCCCGCGTTCCCGGTCGGCAGCCCTTTGATCGTCCGGCCACGACGGACCAGCATGGACGCGCTGGCGGACCTGGGGCTCCGTGACAGGGCAGCGATGATCGGCGACGTGCTCGTGCTCGCGGACCTGCACGTCGGCCGCGGCGCGGCCTCGAACGTCGAACTCCCGGTCGGGGAGGGCGAGGAGATGGTCGAGCGGTTCGGGGCGCTCTGCGGACGGTTCGAGCCGGACGAAGTCGTCGTCGCCGGCGACCTGTTCCACTCGTTCGACACCGTCCCGGTGAGAGTCGAGAACACCCTCGCCGGGCTCCGGGCGGCCGCACGCGACGTCGGCGCGCGGATTGTCGTCACGCCGGGCAACCACGACACGATGCTCGACGTCGTCTGGAACGGTCCGACGACCCCCGAGTACCGGATCGACGACACAGTCGTCTGCCACGGCCACGTCGAACCCGGGGCCGACGCCGACCGCTACATCGTCGGCCACGACCATCCCACGATCAGCATCGAAGGCCAGCGACACCCCTGCTATCTCGCCGGCGACGGCACCTACGAGGGGGCGGACCTCGTGATGCTCCCCGCATTCAACCGACTGCTCGCCGGCGTCGAGGTCAACGGGATGTCAGCGACAGAGTTCATGTCGCCGCTGATCAGGGACGCCGACGCGCTGGCGCCGGCCGTTCGCGACGGGGACGCCGACGAGACGTTCCACTTTCCGCCGCTGGGCGAGTTCCGCCATCGGCTGTAGTGTGCGGAGTGATACTGACAGACATACGTACATGAACTGCTGTCCGGGGAACTGATAGAGACAGAGGGCCGTGAGGAACCAGACCAGTCCGGTGACGAGCGGAGCGAGGTCAGAGCGAAGCGAGACCTCGAAACGTGAGCGGGAAGCGGAGCGACCCGTGAACGGCCCGGACAACGCGGAATCACCTACTCAATACTGGCGGGCAAAAATCCGCCGGATTTTCGTCCGTCAGTATCAGGTACGACACAGGGTTGGGAGAGGGAACAGATCCCGACAGGCGTGCGTACATCCCACACGCATCCACAGAGTTTTAATACGACGGTACCCTCTCTTGACATGCAATGGCGCAAGGAACGGTTGATTTCTTCAACGATACTGGCGGTTACGGTTTCATCGACACTGAGGACTCGGAAGAGGACGTCTTCTTCCACATGGAGGATGTCGGCGGTCCCGATCTCGAGGAAGGGCAGGAAGTCGAGTTCGAAATCGTTCAAGCCGAGAAGGGGCCACGAGCCAAGAACCTGGAGCGGCTGTAACTGGTCGTTCAGTTCAGGGTGTGGACCACGGCAGTAGCTGCCGGACCGTCGGAACAGAGTACAGTTGTGAACCGTGAACGGTAAACCGACAAGAGAGAAGGCACACACATGACCGAGACCCTGGACACGGACCTGTGCCGCCGAACCTGGGAACTGCTCCAGCCCGGCGAAATAGCGCTCGACGGGCTCGTGGTCCACACCGACTTCGACGGGAGCCGGAAGACGGCAATGCACCAGACTACAGTCGAAATCGGCGGTCTGATCTCGGAGCACGCCGGCCACGACCCGGCAGAGACGTTCGTCTACTCCGGGACTGAGGATCCGGAGTTCGCCTCGAACCAACACCAGGGCCTAACGCTCGACGACGAGTCGTTCGTCTGGGAGTGCCAGCAGCTCCTCCGGGACGGCTCCTTTGATCTGGTGTTTTACTTTCGGGCCGAGGTTGCGCTGCGCGACCTCCTCGCTGACGCGCGCGAAGAGGGCTACGTCGTCTCCGGCATCCGCGGGGACGCCGACAACCCGGACGACGCCTTCGTCGAAAACGGCGCGTGATTCCGGAGAGAGCGGAGCCGCCAGATCACTGTTCCCAGACCGTGAAAGCCGGCGATCCGCTAACAGCCGGGAACCGTCTACCGATTTGGAAGGTTTTAGATGCGACGGACCCGTTAATCCGACAAGGAGCTCGTGTTGTGACTGTCCCAACGGGAGGCGAGCCGGCGTGAGCGCAAACGGCGGGCCGACGCTCGGAGGAGGTGGCACAGCGTGAGTGGCGACAGGGGATTCATCACGGGAACAAGCGTCTCGCACACCGACGCGACGCTCGAGCAGCTCGAAGCAGCCAGCGCAGACGGACAGCAGGAGGCAGTCGCGTCGTTGCTCGACTGCAAGGGGGTGCGGGAGGCGTTCGTCCTCCAGACCTGCAACCGGGTCGAAGCCTACGCAGTCACCGACGAACGTGCCGCCGGCCGGCGCGCGCTCTCGGGGGTTGTCGGCGACCTCCCGCCCCACGTGGTCCGCGAGATGGGACACGAAGAGAGCCTCAGGCACCTCCTGCGAGTCGCCGCCGGGCTGGAGTCGCTGGTGCTCGGCGAGGACCAGATCCTCGGGCAGGTCCGGAACGCCTACGAGGACGCCAGGGAGGCGGGCGGCATCGGCCCGCTTCTCGAGAACGGCGTGACGAAGGCGATCCGCGTCGGAGAGCGTGCCCGGACTGAGACGACGATCAACGAGGGTGTCGTCTCGCTCGCCAGCGCCGCAGTCAAGCTGGCGGCCGAAACGCGAGGCTTGGAGAACGCGACGGCGGCGGTCGTCGGTGTCGGCGAGATGGGGACGCTGGCGGCGAAACGGCTCGCCGGGCGCGTCGACGAGCTCGTGCTGGTAAACAGGACTCTCGCGCGCGCCGAGTCGCTGGCGACGACAGTCAGCCCGGCGGATGCAAGGCTCAGGACGGCCGGACTCGACGATCTTGGTGCGATTATCGTCGGAGCGGACGTGGTCATCTCCTCGACTGGGAGTTCGGAGTGGCTCATCGACCGTGGCGAGCTCGCGGCCGCCGGCGAGACGTTTCTTGTCGACATCGCCCGGCCGCGCGACATCCCGCCGGCCGCGGACGGGATGGACCACCTCGCCGTCTACGACCTCGACAGTCTGGAGGCGGTCACCGAGAAGACCAGGAGTCGGCGGGAGGCCGCCGCCGAGCGCGTCGAGGCAATCGTCGAGGAGGAGTTCGAGCGGCTGCTCACCCAGTACAAGCGCGAGCGGGCCGACGAAGTCATCTCGGCGATGTACGAGGGCGCCGAGCGGATCAAGGCAGAGGAACTCGAAGAGACCTTTGCGACGCTGGACCTCGACGACCAGCAGCAGGCGACCGTCGAGGCGATGGCTGACTCTATTGTCTCCCGGCTGCTAGCCGCGCCCACCAACAGCCTGCGTGACGCGGCCGAGGAGGACGACTGGTCGACGATCCACACGGCGCTGGGGCT
>PXQK01000005.1 GCA_003022085.1 Halobacteriales archaeon QH_10_65_19
ACCGCGAGGTCATGAACGGTGTTGTCATCGGTGGAACCCGTTCGGGCGTTGGGAAGACTATCGCCACGCTCGTCATCATTCGAGCTCTTGAGAATGTGGGACACACGGTTCAACCCGCAAAGGCCGGTCCAGACTTCATCGATCCCAGTCACCACGAGCGAGTGGCAGGTCGGCCGTCGCGAACGCTCGACCGCTGGCTCCAGGGTGAAGACGGACTCCGACGGAACTACTACCGAGGCGACGGCGACATCTGCGTCGTGGAGGGGGTGATGGGGTTGTACGACGGCGACGGGTCGAGTACCGCCATGGTCGCAGAGTCGCTCGGCCTGCCGGTCGTCCTCGTCGTCGATGCGAAAGCCGGAATGGAAAGCGTCGCCGCAACTGCACTCGGGTTTCAGCGGTATACAGAGCATGCCGACACCGACGTCGATGTCGTAGGGGTCCTCGCACAACGCGCTCACGGCGGACGCCACGAGCAGGGGATTCGCGACGCCCTCCCGGACGAGTTGACGTATCTGGGTCGAATTCCCTCTCGCGACGGTTTCGATATTCCCGACCGTCACCTCGGACTGCAGATGGGTGACGAGTCTCCGCTCGCCCCGGGGGTCCTCGACAATGCAGCCGAACACGTCCGTACTGAACGACTCGCGAACATCGCGTGCACGCCCCCACAACCCGATCGAGAAACGGTCCAGTCAGAGACTGGGAAGCGAGTGGCGGTCGCTCGGGACGAGGCGTTCCGCTTTTACTATCCCGCGACTGTCGAGCGCCTCTGTGAGCGTGCGGACGTGGTCACGTTCGCGCCGACGGCGGGAGACGAACTCCCCGACTGTGACGGCGTCTATCTCCCGGGAGGATACCCCGAACTTCACGCTGCCACGCTGGAAAACAGCCCTGCGATACGGCAGCTCGGCGCTGCGGCGGCTGAGGGGCTTCCTGTTGTTGGCGAGTGTGGGGGGCTGATGACGCTGGCCGAGACGCTAACAACAGCGGGCGGCGACACCCACCGAATGGCCGGGGTCCTCCCCGCGGACGTGCGAATGCACGACCGGTACCAGGCACTCGACCACGTCGAACTCCGCGCCCGGAGGAGGACACTCACTGCCGGCACAGGGCAGAAGCTACGAGGCCACGAGTTCCACTACTCCAGCGCCGACGTCGACAGAGACGGCCAGTTCGCGTTCGACGTCCAGCGTGGCGATGGCATCGAAGACGGTCTAGACGGGCTCTACGAGTACGAAACGCTCGGAACGTACTGTCACGTCCACCCCGCAAGCGGGGCCTTCGATACGTTCCTCGAGGCGATATAGGGTGGGGATGTGAGACGAAGGCGGGATGGTCGCTGTGGTCCCGTTCGACGGCAATCCGGTTCCTCACGCCCTTCTGTCTCTATCAGTTGCCCGGACAGCAGTTCACGTACGTATCTCTGTCAGTATTAACAGGGCCAGTCACGTGCGTCGCACCTCCCCGGTGCTCTCGACCCCGAGTTCCTCGCGGAGCCAGGAATCATCGATACACCCAACGAGGTTCGCAGCCGAGTCGTACGGGGAGTGTGTCCGGTCCGCCGGTGTCGGTCGCTGTTTGCCCGCTTCCCGGTACACGGAATCGAGAAAGGCCTCGCGGACGTTCGCGTTCTCGAAGAGGCCGTGGACGTAGGTGCCAAGCACTGGGCCCCTGGCAGCGCTCGAGTCACCGACAGGTTCCGCGACCGGGTCGAGCCGTGTCGTCCGACCCATGTGTATCTCGTACCCCGTCGCCGATCCAGTGGCTCCGTCTATTGGCCCGGTTCCGTCGACAGTCACGGTCGTCTCGCGAACGCGCTTTTCGTGCTCGAACTGGGTCTCTACCGGCAGGAGGCCGAGTCCTTGAACGGTCTCGTGTTCGTCCGTCGACTCGAGAGAGGCGTTCGTTATTCGAGTCCCGAGCATCTGGTAGCCGCCGCAGATGCCGACGACCGGGCCGTCGAAGGCCACAAGTTCGTCGCCGAATCCGGCCTCGCGGAGCGTGAGGAGGTCGTCTACCGTGTTCTTGGTGCCGGGCAAGACGAGTGCATCGACGTCGTCTGCGTTCGCATCGAGCGGCAGGTAGACAACGCGAACGCCGGGCGTGTTCGCCAGGGGTTGCAGGTCGGTGAAATTCGAGATGTGTGGAAGCCGTGGAACCCCGACCCTGACGGTCTTCTGGGGTGGATGGTCGTCGGTGCCAAGGACTGCACTGTCGCCCTCTGCCGGGAGCGAGAGGCTGTCCTCTTCGGGCAGGCCGGGGTCGTCGTAGGGGAGGACACCGACCACTGGCACCCCCGTTCTGTTCTCCAGTTCTTCGATTCCGGAGTCGAGGAGGGTCGGGTCACCGCGGAACTTCGTGATGACGATACCGGTGAGTCGCTCTCGGACGTCCTCGGGGAGGAGTTCAACAGTGCCATAGAGGCTGGCAAAGACGCCGCCGCGCTCGATATCACCCACCAGGAGTATCGACGCGTCTGAAAAGCGCGCCGTCTCGATGTTCGCCAGGTCCCGCTCGTGGAAGTTTATCTCGGCAATACTGCCCGCACCCTCGGCCACAACCACGTCGTGATCGGCGGCCAATCGCTCGAAGGACTCCTCCGCCGCCTCTCGGGCCCTGTCCCAGTGGGTGTCGTAGTAGGAACTGGCTTCGTAGTGACCGACGACCTCGCCGCCGACGACGAGCTGGCTCTCCGCGTCGCCCCGCGGTTTCAACAGAACGGGGTTCAGGTCCGTCGTCGGTGCAACCCTCGCCGCCCGTGCCTGGACGTACTGTGAGACGCCGATTTCGCCCCAGCCGCCGTCGGGCCTCACCACTGCGCGGGCGTTGTTGCTCATGTTCTGTCCTTTGAATGGAGCCACGTCGACGCCCCGGTCGGCGAGCAGTCGACAGAGTCCCGCGACGACGGTGCTCTTCCCCGCGTGGCTTGCCGTTCCCGCGACGAGAACTGTGTCTGTCATAGTGTGTGTTCCGTGCTCCCGGTGTCAGTATCAGTGGTCTGAATCATTCGTCGTGATCCGTTCGGACTGTCAGTATGGTCCGGTCGGAGTAGCTTCGTTCGTTCGGTTCCTCGACCCCGGCCAGTTCGCCCAGCGTCGTCCGCTCGATGCGCTCCTCGGACAGTGTCAGGTCCTGGAGGACGAGCGCAGTCAGGGTGGGATCCGCACCGCGCTCGACCAGTCCGCGCGCGATCTCCGGCGGCATCCAGTCGTATGGTCTGACGATGACGATGAGGTGTCGCCCAGCCGAGACAGCGTCGGAGAGCCTGTCGATGTCGTCCACCACGTCCCCGCGCCGGTGTAGGCTGGCGAACGTCGAACGCTCCAGCGGCGTCCGTGACCGGGACGCAGCAATCTGGACCGAAGAGATGCCGGGAACGACGCGGACGGGTGGCTCGACTGCTGTTTCGACCCGCCCGAGAAACTGATACCCCGAGATGTTCGGGTCGCCCCAGAGCACTGCAACGCCCGTCTCGCCGTCTACGACCCGGTCGCCGAAGCGCGAGAGGACTTCGGTCTGGTCGTCGTAGCTGCACGCCAGAGTATCGGCGTCGGTCACGTCGGTGATCCGGCGGGTGACGGTCTCGAAACCCGCGACGACGTCCGCTCGTTCCAGGACCCGGACTGCCCGCTCTGTCAAGAACTCCTCGTTTCCCGGGCCGACGCCGACAGCGTGAACTGGGTCGGCCGGTTCGACTATCTCCGGTTCTGCGTCCGCGATACGGGCCGGGTTTCCGTCCATCATACCGCCCCATTCCGTGCCGTACTCGTCAGTGGTGACACCGCTCGCATGGACTCAAGTTCACTTGTTATAATTAAATATTTATTGCTTTACTCGGAATGGGGTAACGTGAAGCGAGTAGTAAACCTGACGCTGGCAGTTGTACTGGTCGTGGGGACAGTTGGCGCGGTAACGGGTGTCGGTGGACCAGTCGGCGCGGCGACAGCACAGGAGACGCCCGAGTGCGGGTTCCCGATAACCGAAACTGACGCAACCGGCGAGTCGGTCACCGTCGAAGGGCCGCCCGAGACCGTAGTGACGCTCAATCCCAGCGGCGCGCAGATACTCTGGGAGATCGGGGCGAAAGAGAAGGTAACTGGGGTGACCAAACACGCGATGAATCTAGAGGGGGCCGAGGAGCGGACCAACATCTCGAACGCCGGCCAGACCATCAGCCACGAAATCGTCGTCGACCTCGCCCCGGACCTCGTCATCGTCCCGCTCTCGAGGGTCGCGACCGAGGAGGACGTCGAGACGCTGCGGGACGCCGGACTGACGGTGTTCGCGTACTCGACCGCCAACTCCATCGACGAGGTCAGAGAGCGGACACTCCTCACCGGTCAGCTGGTCGACGAGTGTGAGGGCGCAGTCGAGACCGTCGAGTGGATGGACAAGCAACTCGACATCGTCGCGGACGCCGTCGAAGACAAAGAACGCCCAGACGTGCTCTACACGTTCTTTGGTTTCACGGCCGGTGAACAGACGCACATCCACGACATCCTCGAAGCCGCAGGTGGCAACAACGTCGCCGCCGACGCTGGCATCGAGGAGTATCAGCCCGTGAACGAGGAGGTCGTGCTGGCGGAGGACCCCGACTGGATCGTGCTCAACTCCAACTCGCCCGAGATTCCGGAAGGGGAGGGCTTCGAACAGACGACCGCGGTCCAGGAGGGGCAGACGATCGTCCTCGACATCAACCACATAAACAGACCCGGACCGCGGATCGTCTACGCCGTCCAGGAACTGGCAGAAGCGTTCCACCCGGAGGCATACGCGGAGGCGGTCGAGGCAGCAGAGTCGACACCGACACCGACTGGGGAGCAGCCCGAGGACGACGAGACGCCGGCGAGCGACACAGAACCGACCGAGTCCGCGGACGACGACGGCGCCGGCTTCGGCGTCGTCGTTCTCCTCGGGGGGCTGCTGGGCGTCTCGCTTCTCGGGCTCGGTCGAAAAGCTCGTCACACTGGCGATAAGTGATTCACCTATGCGAGTTATCTCCACGTCGCCGTCGTCGACGGAGATTCTCTACGCGCTCGGTATCGAGCCGGTTGCGGTCTCCCACGCCTGTGACTACCCGCCTGCAGTCGAAGACCTCCCTGTCATCGACGTCTCGAAGGTCGACGCCGAAGCCAGCACGGACCGTCACGAACAGGTGCAGGAGGCGACTGCAGACGGCCACCTCTACCGGATGGACGCCGAAACAATCGACGCAGTCGAGCCCGACCTCATCGTGACGCAGGGTGTCTGTGGCGTCTGTGCGGTAGACGAGGTACTCGTCGACAAGACGATTTCGGAGCTCTCTGTGGACCCCAGGGTGCTCGCGCTGCAGGCACACAACCTGGAGGATGTCCTGCAGTGTGTGCACGATGTCGGCGCGGCGACAAACACTGAGGACCGGGCGGAGGCCCTGGTCGATAGCCTGCGCGAGCGACTCGACGCAGTCGAGACACAGCGGCCGGCGGCGGACCGGCCGCGGACGACCGTCATCGAATGGATGGACCCGCTGCGTCCGGCCGGGAGCTGGGTGCCGGAGACAGTCGAAACCGCCGGCGGGAGCTACGTTCTGGCGAAGGCCGGCGAGCGCTCGGAGTCTGTCGACTGGGAGGCGGTTCTCGGCGTCGACCCCGAGCGCCTGATTGTCTCGCCCTGTGGATTCGACCTCGAACGGACGCGGAAGAGACTCCACGAACTGTCCGACAGACCGGGGTGGGGGACGATGACCGCGGTTCAGGAAGGACACGTCTACGCACTCGATGGGAGCACGTATCTCACGCGCTGGACGCCGCGGCTCGTCGACGCTGTCGAGCATCTCGCCCGGGTGTGTCATCCCGAGACGTTTGGCTCGCCGACAGACGAAGCGGGCGTTCAGCGGTTAGTACCCTCGGACCGAACGGACGGCGGTCACTCGACGCAGACCTCGACGTAGGAGGAGTGGACAGACTACTCGTGCCGGCCGGCGGTAAGAGAGCCGTCAGGCGTCACAAACTCCGTACAATCCGAGGAAGACGACGTGTCCCACCGTGTCTGGCGTTGACTGTTCGCCGACAGTCTCTCGCAGGTATACGCCCGGACGCGACTCTGTTACACGTCATAGGGTCGTACGTGAGTATTGTCGGCAGTGCTCCGAAATATCGGTGGGAGAGCATTCGAGACTCCCAATCTGCTCCAGCCGGGCGGTACAGAGTCACGCACGACCCTATCGTCGGCGCGTTCGTGTTTCCGGTCGTGATGGCGGGCATGACCGAAGCATCACAGCAGTCCGTACGAGGAAGCGCTACTCCTGCAGGAGGAAAAACAGCGCGACGAGGACGCCGCCGAGCACGATCAGCGAGCCGAGCAGGACGAGCGTCTGCTGGATGACGAGCGCGGCGACGAGCGCGACGATCAGCGCGAGCACGCCGAGTCCGAACACGAGCAGTTGCGGGGCGGGAAGCGGGCTCGATCCCGACTCCGCCGGCGCCCGCTGTGGCTGGGCCAACGACTCGTCGACCTGTACGGTCTCCTCCGCGGCCTCGGGTTCGACCACTTCGACGTCTATCCAGCGCGTCTCGGCGCCGTAGGCCGAGGCCACCTTGAGCTTGCCCAGCTGGGGGTCACCGTTCAGGCGGTCCGTGTTGACATCGATCCGGATGAACCGCTGAGACTCGCCTTCGACGTAGTGGTTGCTCGCGTCGATCGACGCTACCTCCGAGAGCGGGTCGTCGAGGTGGAGGTGAATGTGCAGCGACTCGCCGTGGTTGATCAGCCGCACGTCGAACGACTCGGAGGCCTGGAAAGAGTCGGGGACTTCCAGCGCGTGTAGCTCCTCGCGGCTGATGTGCACGGGCAACTCGTCGGTCACGCCTATGGCTGCGTAGCGAGGGTAGAAAAATCTTCAGGCGGGCGAGTTGTGCGGCTCCGACGGCGCTGGCCAGACGTTGCTACGCGGACGCCTCCTCGCGCATGTCCGGCGGCAGCAGGTTCGGTATTCCGTCCTCGATCGGGTAGGTCTCGCCACACTCAGTGCAGACCAGCGAGCCCGAGAGTATCTCCTCGTCGTCGCGCTCATCGACTTCCAGTTCGAGGCCGTGTTTGTCCAGGGGGCAACACAGGATGTCCATCAAGTCCTCTTTCATACCGTGGCATGGCTGGCCTGAGGAATAGGGTTTGCGCTTGGCATCGTTGTATTCTCTGTGTTCTTTCGAGTAGCTCGAACTGGTATCATACGGTCGTGCGTGATTATTTTCGAGCAGTGCACCACATATCGGCGTCTCAGCCCCCGAAACTAGGTATCTGTGACGGGCCGGCGGTAAAGAGTCA
>PXQK01000006.1 GCA_003022085.1 Halobacteriales archaeon QH_10_65_19
AGCGCGCCAATCAAAAATGTCGCGACCACAGCCACCGCCGCGACCCGCCGCGCGGTCGGGAGGGTCGCCGTCAGCACCCAGATGGCCGCACCGACGGTCGCGGTCAGCGCCACGTTGACGGGGACGCTGTGGGTCCAGCCACGGTGCTGCCCGGTGGCGAGCGCGATCACCGGCTCCACCAACTCCGACGCAACCGCCGCAAGCAGAACCGTCACACCGCCGGCGGCCACCGGCGGCGACACCGGGAGGCCGCCGTCGAACCACTCGTCGCCGGCAGCCTCGACGGCCGCGAGTAACTCCCCCCAGCCGATGGCAGCGAGTGAGACCACACCGAGCACCACCAATGCACGAAACGCCTGCGTCGCCTTCCGCCGCGGGATCGAGTTGTGGTGGTCGATGTCGGGGTAGATTGACCCGACGAACGTCGACGCCGCAGCACCGAGCGCAGCCGCTCCGGCGAGGGCGGCCGACTCGAACAGGGCGTAGAGGGTGGCTCCGATAGCCAGCGCCACCACGGCGGCGCCGACACGACCCCACCGCGAGTGTGTCGGGTAGTTGGGCATAGCCGGCAGTTGGTCGTCACCCTACATAGCTCTCGGGGATCTGGGGACGAACTGTGTCCCGTACAATCCTGCCGTGATGGCTCGCTGACTATTAGAATTTGAAAATGGGGCGTGTCTTTCAAATTAATCCACACGTAGCAACAGCTATGCAGCACGATGCGGGGATCGAATATCTCTTGCGGTCGGACAACCGAACAGCGGTGCTACTCGAACTGGAACAGGACCAGCCGCTGGATCGATACGGAATAGAGGACCGTCTGAATGCCTCGCGGCGCACCGTGACGCGAGTGCTCGGGGACCTCACCGAGCAGGGATACATCCGGGAGTCAGCGGTCGGATACAGGCTGACAACGTTCGGAGCCATCGTCGCCGACGCGTACCGGCAGTGTAGGGAACGGACCGACATTGCCACGCGATACCGCTCCTTTCTTGCGAACGTCGACAGCGAGACAGCGGATTTCGACCCGCAGTATCTCGAGGACGCCGACCTCACGGTCGCAACCGACGTCAACCCGTACGCCCCCCGCCACCGGATGCTCGAACTGCGACAGTCAGCGTCGTGGATCCGGGCCGTGATGCCGGTCATCGAGAAGCGGAGTATCGAACAGCTCACAGGCCGCGTCAAAAGCGACGACGACCTCACCTTCGAAGTTGTCATCCCCGCCGATCTCTACGAGATGATCCAGTCACATCCGGAGTACGACGAGTCGTTCCGGGCGGCGACCGCGGCCGACTCTGTCAAGAACTTCGTTTACCCGGGCCCGATCACGACGCTCTACGCGGTGACCGACGACATCGCAGCCCTCGGGGCGAGCGTCGACGGCGAGCCACACGCGCTGGTCGAGAGCCCGAACCCGGAGCTTCGGGAGTGGGTAACCCGCCGGATTGACACGTATCAGGACGAGGCTATCCCGCTGGAAGCGTACCGGCAGTGATGCCCGGATCAGTTCGCGGACTCCTCGGCCTGAACGGCCTCTGTCCGACACGCGTCGATGCGTTCCGTTGCCAGCTCGCGAAACTCGTGGGCGTCGCTCTCGACTAGCGCATGGAGTTGAGCGTCGACGTACGCGCCGAACACGGCAGTGTCGTCTACGACCGAGCACAGCACGCGCAGGGGACCCGGGTGGACGAACGACGAGACCGACTCCGATGCCCGGATCGTCCGGAGTGTCGAGTCGTGACCCGTGAGTGAGTCGACACGCTCGACCATCTCTGCCGGAACAACGACTTCGGCCTCGAACTGGTCGCCACGTCGGCACCGCTTCGCGACGTGCGTGAGACACCGGTTCCGGACGATCGGCGTCACGGAGCGGATCTGCGATGCGCCCTCCCGGATCGCGAGCAGTCGGTCCATCGGGGCGTGGGGATGGAGGTCGGTCGCGACCGTGAGGCTGGCACTGCGGAGAAGGCCCGATTCGGGGTCGAACAGGCCGTCGTCGACGTTTGCGAGAAACGGACGGAACCGGTCGGTGATCGCCGCCCGCTCCGCCCAGTCCCGGAAGGTGTCGACCTGGAACGCGCCGAACGCAGTGAGCCTGTACCTGTTCCCCAGGTTCCGGACGTACCCCGCCTCGACGAGCGTTTTGAGCACCCGCGACACGGTGCGCCGCGAGGCGTCGAGCGCGTCCCTGATTTCGTGGCGATCCAGCGGCCCACGCTCGGCGAGCGCGACCAGAATCTCCCGCCGGTTGTCCGAGCGCAGAAGGAAGGATAGCTCCTCGTCCGCGTTCTCCATACCAACCTGTGGTCGAGACATGATAGTAAACCCCGGGAGTGGATTACAGCTGCTGAAAAAACCCCCTCGTGTACGACAACGCGGCTGTTCAGGCGGCTGTCACGGCCGTTTTTTCGGTGTCTGCTCCAGATACGCACAGTCGTCCGCGGGAGTCATCGACACGCCGTGTCGGTCGGTCAGCAGGTATCATTATACAGTTGCCAGTCCCAGCAGGATGTGGACAGGAGCGGGTAAGGAATGGCATCGGGAGTTGAGGAAGTAACAGCGGATACAGCACCGCCAGACCGGCAGGACGAGGAGAGTGATCTCTCCCGCGACGAGTCGTTCGACCTGCTGAGCAACCACCGGCGCCGGTACGCACTGTACTGTCTCAGACAGGAGGAAAACAGAGCCACGCTCGGCGAACTCGCCGACAAGATCGCCGCCTGGGAGAACGACATCGAGACGGACGCCGTCTCCTACGACGAGCGCAAGCGCGTCTACACCTCCCTCCAGCAGGTCCACCTCCCCCGCATGGACGAGATGAACGTCATCGAGTTCGACGACCGCGAGGGGGTCGTCGAGCCCGGCCCCGCCGCAGCGGAGCTCAACGTCTACCTCGAACTTGTCCGTGGCAACGACGTCCCCTGGAGCGCCTTTTATCTCGGCCTCGCAGTCCTGAACCTCGCCGTAATCGGCGGCGTTGTCGCTGGGGTCTTTCCGCTGACGCTCGTACCGCCGTTCGGGTGGCCCGTTTTCGTCGTGACGACGTTTCTGGTCACGTCGCTCGCACACCTGTATCTCACACGGACCGAGATGCGCGTGGACGGAGCCGGGACCCCACCAGGGAAGCCGGGCGAATGACGTTGCCACTGGATCTGGGCTCGCGGAACCGTGTTCCGGGGCATTCGCAAACAGGTTCTCGAACACCTGTGTGAGCCGCGTCTCGTCGGCCGACAAGGTCGTGGGAGACGACGCGCACGAACTCCTCCAGGCGCGCATTCTGCCGTTCGAGGGCCGCAACGCGCTGTTCGCGGTCGGTGACGTCGACGACCCGCCCGTCCGGTTCCAGCAGGATGGCCACCCGGTTGCTCCGCACGAACAGCGCGTCGTAGAGCTCTTTGCCGATCACCCGTTCGACAACGCCCTTACTGTCCTCACGCTCTGTACTGTTAGCGTTTCCTGTGCTCTCAGTAATTAACTACTGCAAATACTTATTAGCGTTCGGTGAGATGCACTCCTTATAAGGGAGTGGGAACAATAACAGACAGTATCAGGGTGAGGAGGCGTGAGCATGTCTACTGAGGAGTCGGAGAGCGACACTGTCAGGGACAGCATCGCGCACGACGACTGCTTCGACCTGCTGAGCAACCACCGGCGGCGGTACGCACTGCACTACCTCCAGCAGAACGGGGATGGAGCCACGCTCGGCGAACTTGCGGACCACGTCGCTGCTTGGGAGAACGACGTCGAGGCGGACGCCGTCTCCTACGACGAGCGCAAGCGCGTCTACACCTCCCTCCAGCAGGTCCACCTTCCCCGCATGGACGAGATGGACGTCGTCGAGTTCAACGACCGCGAGGGTCGCGTCAGGATCGGTCCCGCTGCGGAGGATCTCGACGTCTACCTCGAAATTGTCCAGGACGACGACATCCCCTGGAGTACCTTCTACTTCGGTCTCGTGCTCGTAAACGTCGGGCTGCTGACCGGCGCGATTTTCGGCGTCCCACTGCTCGCGTCGATACCGGGAATCGGGTGGGCGGTCTTTGCCGTGACGACGTTTCTGGTTACCTCGCTCGCACACCTGTATCTCGCACGGACCGAGATGCGGCTCGGCGAAACCGAGGTGCCCCCGGAAATGGATTCGTAGGGCGGGTACGCCTTACGGAAAGTGAGAGCGCAGAGGGGTCAAGACTCGTCGGCCCCATCCTCGTCGCCATCACCAGCCGCCTGTGACACGTCCGCCTCATCCGTCTCTGACTCGTCGGAATCGTCAGCCGGCTGTATCTCGTCAGCGCCGTCGGCAACCGGGCTTCCGAGTTCGCCGTCGGTTTCGTGGTCGGCTGCGAGAGAGTCGGATCTGTCCGCAGACCGGACGACAGCGGGGATCTCGTAGGTGTAGAGGACGTCGTCGACGAACACGCCACAGAGGCCGCGGTCGCGGTCCTCGATGACCCGCCTGTTGCTGTCGATCGCAATGTCGACCAGCCCGTCGAGTGAGTCGACGGGCGACCGGGGCGCCGACAGCATCTCCTCGGGGAGTCGACCGGTCGTGATCCAGTCGTCGAACTCCCGGTGAGACTCGGTGTAGGCGAGCCACGTCTGCTCGCCGTCGGTGACGACGAACGCGTCGAGATACCACCCGACAGCGAGGCCGAGGCAGGTGAGCAGCGCCAGCAGCGACAGTATCGGCGCACCGAGCGAGCGAAGTGGCCCGTACGTCGCCTCCACGGTCACCTCGCTCGTCAGTACGCCGGAGTTGGTCTGCGGACCGGCGTTCGACATGCTGTAGACGTTCCCCCCCGCGTCGATCCGCATCTCGTAGACTCGTTGCTGATTGACCGGCCGGCCGTTGCGCGTCCCGGTCACGCCGACGCGGGACTCGACGACAATCTCCTTGTTTCCGGGTGTCCCGCCGAGCTGTTCGTCGATCCGCGACAGCCGGTTGTTCATCGCGGAGACGTTCATCGAGAACGAGACTCCGACGGAGCCACCCGGGCCGACCGACTCGGCACTACGCGAACCCTGCGGTTCCTCGAGGCGCCAGTACTCTACCTGCTCCTCGCCGTCGCTCTGTTTGACCGACCGGAGCACGACCGCAGTCGTCGTGTTGACCTGCAGGTCGCCCCCGTCGGTCGCGTCGTACTGGTAGACGAACGTGCCGTTCAGTATGGGCGAGACGCGCGCGAAGTACGACCCGCGGTTCCGGAGCACCGTACCGCTGGCGAAGACCGGCGTATTCCGCAGGACCGTCGCCTGGTGTGAGTACTGTCCGCTCGATGACCACCGCGCATCCTCGACAACCTCTGTCTCTGTTCCCGGGTCGACGTGTGGCGCGTACGAGAAGTAGGCCCCGACCAGTGCAACCGCCAGCAGCGCAACAACTATGACGACGAAGTAGTCCTCGAGAAGCATCCGAAGCCGCACTGACCATCGATCCATCAGTTCACCATTTGCGAGTGCCCGTATTAAGTAGTTGTCATTGATTTTCGATAATAGAAACCGGAATATGTCTGCTGTTGTGTGTCTTCTCTAGAATACACCCGCCACGGACACATCAGGAGAATACTACCCGCGAGTTGTCGCATGACCGACACAACCAGGACTGGCCTGGTAGGGTCGTGCGTAAGTATTTTCCGCATTGCTCCAAAATATCGAGGGGAGAGAATCCGAGACTTCCAATCTGTTCCAGCTGGGCGGTACAGAGTCACGCACGACCCTATGGGGCGATACCTTAATTGTAGTTCACTCCACGCAGTTCGAGAGAGAACTAACGTATCAACGTTTGCCGTCCGGAGTGAAACTACTCTGTCCGTCGGCCTGTAGGCCACCAACGAGCAAGTGTCTGGAAAACCAAGACGGCGGTGTATCCCCCCTACTGCGTTACTCGCTTCGCTGTGTTACTCCGTGAGGAAGGGGGCCCACTACCTGTGATCAGCCAAATCAGTAGTGCTGAAAGAGGAGCTGTCGCACGTCGTCCCTCGTCCGGGCTGACTCTGTCGTCCCGTCGGGCAGGTCAACTTCGTAGGGTTCGTCGCCGCCGCTCTCGCGCCACTTCCCGTCGTGTTCGCTGAGGATCCGGTTGACTGCCGCGAGGGGGTCGTCTCCCGCCGTCGTATCCACCGAGACGCCGGACTCGTTCAACCCTCCGCTACTCCTCTGAGTCCCGGCTGTCGACCCGCTACTTTCGGGAGTGTCCGGCGTCAACTCGCTCTTAGCCCGGGTGTCGGCTGCCGATTCGTCCCCGGAATCCCCGTCCTCGTCGACCGTCGTCCCGTCGGGTTCTGCCTCGCTCGCCGCTTCGAGCCTGGACGCGAACTCCTCGACGCCGAGTTTTGCGAGGAGTTTGCCGCGCATTTCGTCGGCGTCGATGCCGCTGCCTGGCACCCCGGGCACCTCACTCGCGACGTGCTGGAGCTGGGGGTACTCCGCGGTCGCGATCCGCTCGTATTCGCTGGCCGCGTCGCGCCTGTCAGGCGGGGTGTACGTATCGAGCAGGTACTCGATGGCGTCCTCGACCGGGATGTACCCGTAGTTGTCGACGAACGCGTCCTCGAGGTCCTCCCTGACTGCATCCAGTCGCTCGTACTGGTCCTCCGTGAGAGCTATCTCCGGCATTGTGTCGACAGATGGCTGCATCCGTCATAACTGATTCCCCGGCGACTGACACAGCAGATTGATTACAGTCCCTGCCCCAGTTTCCGTATGGACTGTCCCCGCTGTGGCGGCCCGCTGGCCACGTTCGCAGTCGAGGCGACGGACAGGTCGGCCGTCGTCTGCGAGTCCTGTGGCTTCGTGGGGGTCGCAGCCTCCCACGAGCCGGAGGAAAACACCGTCGAATCCTGGGATCAGGCGATCGAACGGTTCGAAGCGGCGGGTGTCCCGCTGGACCGGACCCGCCAGATCCGGCGGGCCGACGCGGTGTCGGTGCCCACGGACGAATCCGACTCCGGCGTCGACGCGGATACATTCGAGGAGTCGGTGACTGTCGCGGCCGCGTTGCGTGGGGACGACGCTTCCGAACCGACCGACTCCGGCGGGTCCGAACGCGGCGGAGACGCGGGCGGAAGCGACGACTCGTCGGACGGAAACTGATACGGTCGTGCGTGATTATTTTCAACACCGAGTCCCACTATCGGCGGTTTCGCGGGCTGAAACGCCCAATACGCGACTCTATAGCGTCGTCGGGCCAAGCCCGACTGCCTGGGAGACGTAGTCTCCCTGAACGGGAGGTTCGCATCGTTGAGCCGCTCGGCGAACAGCGCCTCGAACCCGTCCGGGCTCGACGTGCCGCCGGTGACGACCACGGGGATGTCGAGCCCCTCCTCGACGTCTTCCTCGTCGACCTCGCGGATGATATTCTCGATAACGTAGTCGAGCAGGTTGTCGTAGTAGATGCTGAGCGCGCCCTCGACGCCCCCGACGTCGGTTTCGAAGTCCAGCTCGAAGTCGTCTTCCTTGGTCGAGGTCACCTTGTCGACCGGGGTCCCGGTGGCCTGGGCCGCCTTCTTGTCGATCCAGTCGCCGCCCCGCGCGATCGAGAACTTCATCACCGGGACCGCGTAGTAGGAGAGACAGACGTTTGTCATCCCGGCTCCGAAGCTAACACCGAGCCCCGTGAACTCCCGGTCTGCCAGTTCTGAGTAGATGACAGCCATCCCCTCGTTGATCGGCTCCGGGCTGTAGCCCATATCCCCGAGGAGCGACTCGACTGTCTTCTGGTGGTACAGCGTCGACATCTCGGCGTCGATCGGATCGGCGGGGACAGAGAAAAACAGCAGTTCGTCGGGCCGCATCGGCTCGCCGACAACCTGTTCGGTGATGAGTTTGATCATCGGGATCGCGGATTTCTCGTCGCTAGAGAGGATCCCCGCCTGCATCGGGCGGCGGGTCTCCTCGTTGAAGATGTTCGCGAAGTTCAGCGCGTCGTCGCCGACGATGTAGACCATGTCGTCTTTCCGGATGTGCAAGACGTCGCTGCGCGACAGCATCTGCTCGGCCATGTCGCTGTGGTCGATCTCGACAAACGAGTTGCGCTGCTGTACGAACACTGTCTCGTCGCCATCTTGCCTGGCTGACAGAATGTTCATGGTGCCAACGTCAAGTCCTTGTGCCATACTCCCAGTACAGCAACACCGGAGAAAAAACTACCTGAATAGCTTCTCGCGTAGCCGGTCCAGCGTCCCCCCGCTCGTGTCGACTCCTGTTTCGAGTTCCTCGTCGTCCTTCTGCTCCTTTCGAAACTCGGTGAGGGCGTCGACCTGGTCGTCGGGGCTCTCTGTTCGCGCAGTCTTTTGCTCGCTGCCCTTGAGCTGCCGGAGACCGTCGACTGCGTCGTCGACGTCGTCGCTCGACGAGCGGGTTTCGGTCGCCGACTCGACCTCGTCCTGGTCCACGTCGTGATCAGTGTCGGGCATATCCAGTTTCAGCCGCTTGGTGGTGGGCTGCTGCTCGACGCCGCCCCAGGTCAGTGTCGACTCGGACATCGCCTCTTCGATGTCCTCCGCGACCGCTTCGTCGCTGACCGACTCCCCCGTTTCCGGGGCCTGTGCGTCGATTTCGACCTCGGTGACCTGCCTGGTCTCGTCCGGGGCCACGCGGTCCAGATACTGGGCGACCAGCGCCGACCCCGTCGAGGCGGCCAGCACCACGACGCCGACCGCGTAGACGCTGAGCACGAGGACGTCGTTGCCGGCGGTCGTCCAGTCGTAGGGGTACACCTGGAGGAGCCAGACGGCCGCGGCGACACAGACCACCGAACCGCCGAGGCTTGCGGCCGTCGTCCGCCCTCCGACCGGCAGGAGCACTGTGACACTCATCGCGACCGCCGGCAGCGCGAGCATCACGAAGACCAGCGCCGCTTCGCGAAACTGCCAGAAGACGTCCGACCCGGTCGACTGGGTCCCGCTGTAGAGAAACAAAACGAGTCCGACGACTCCCAGAGCAATCCCGGCAAAAAACATCCCGAACCCGACGTAGATTTCCCGTGGGCTCTCGGGCTCGCCGACGTACTTCCGGTACATCGAAAACAGGGGCCCGCCGCGCTCGGCACTGTCGTCTCCGCTAGGGTCGTTCTCCCCGTCGGACGTGGCTTCGCTACCCATGTATGCACTGTGCGGTTCAACCAATATAAAGCTACGAGGCGACCGGGTCCCTGTTCGACCCCGCCTGACGGGGCTGGATGTACGTAAGACTGGAGCCGTGGCGCTGTGCGTGCTGGCGGGGAAACAGTTACGAGACCCCGAACCGAAGCCGGAGCATGACAACGGAACTGCCACCGGCAGAGTACGAGCAGCGACTCGCGGCCGTCCGCGACCGCCTCGCGGAGACAGAGGCCGACACGGCCGTCTGGTTTGACGCGACGAGTATCGGCTACCTCACCGGCTTCCACCACATCCAGACCGAGCGCCCGGTGGTGCTCGCGGTCACGCGGGAGACCGTCGGGATCACCGTTCCCCGCCTGGAGGTCGACCGCGTCGAACCGAACCCGCGGATCCGACGTGTCGAGTCGTACTTCGACTACCCCGACGGCGATCCGGTCGGAACGGCCGCCGGGATGCTCGCGGCCCTGGGAGCCGAGTCAGTTGTCTCCGACGCCGACGGCGCGCCGGGGATGATGGGGTACGAGGGCCCCGCGCTCTCGGAGTTCGTCAATGTCGACACCCAGTCCTGGGTCGAGCGCATGCGGTGGGCGAAATCCGAGGCAGAGGTGGACCTGATCCGCGAGTCCGCGCGTTGGGCGAACCTCGGCCACCGGTACCTGGCCGAGGAGGCCGAACCCGGCGCCCACCCGGCGACAGTCAGCGGGCGCGCCTCGCTGCGGGGCTCGCGGGCGATGCTCGACACGCTGGGTGACCGTTACGTCCCGCGAACCCGGGGCGACGGTCCGGTCCACGCGGGGTTCATCTCCGGCCCGCAGACCAGCCTTCCGCACGGCCACACCGCGAACCGGCGACTCGAACGCGGCGACGTCCTCGTCACCGGGGCGAGCGCCAACGTCGACAACTACTACTCCGAGCTCGAACGGACGATGTTCGTCGGCGAGGCCAGCGACGAACACCGGCACTACTTCGAGCTGATGTGCGAAGCCGGGCGGATCGCCATCGAAGCGATGGGACCGGGTGTCGAGCTTGCAGCCGTCGACCGGGCTGTCCAGGAGTACTTCGCCGAGCAGAGCGTGACCGACCTCGCCAGGCACCACGTCGGCCACAACATCGGGATGAGTGGCCACGAACCGCCGTACATCGACCGGGGCTGGACCGACCACTGCGAGGAGCGCGGGGGGCGGGACGCGGAGGATGCTTCCATGGAGCCGGGCCACGTGTACACCATCGAGCCGGGTATCTACACCGACGACGCGGGCTACCGCCACTCCGACACCGTTGCCGTCACAGAAGATGGGACCGAACGTCTCACGTACTTCCCGCGGGAGCTAGCGGCGAACATCATTAGCTAACACTGTCGGACGTGACTCGTGTTGATATCAGAAGGTATGGTACCCTTCAACAACGATGATCAGTCGTCTTCGGGTGGTGCGATATCGGAGGCGTCGACCGCCTGGACCGGGTCGAGGTCCCACACGCTGGCGTGGAGTTCGGAGAGCCCGTACACGAGTCCAACGAGCATGGCGACGCCGACCGGGAGCAACACGAACGGGGAGAGTTCGGTGTACCCCCAGGCGAGCATGAGCACCACAACCACGAGAGCCACGGTACCAGCGTAGTACAGCTGGGTTCGGACGTGGTCGATGAGATCCGCCCCTGTGAACGTCGAAGACAGCACGGTCGTGTCCGAGATCGGCGAGCAGTGATCGCCGAAGATGGCACCGGAGAAGATCATGCCGACCATGACTGACACCATCTGGTGAGTGCCCACCAGGTCCCAGGCGACGGGGATCGCGATGGGTGTGAGTATCGTCATTGTCCCCCAGGAACTGCCGGTCGTGAACGCGATGAACCCGGCGGTGACAAACACGACGACGGGCAGGATTTCGGGTGTGAGGAAATCGTCGACAACGCCCGCGACGTACTCACCCGTCCCGAGCGCCGAGACGACTTCACCCAGCGACCAGGCGAGCACGAGGATGGTCACCGCCGTGAGCATGATACTGAACCCGTCGATTGTCGTGTCGACGCTTTCGCCGATCGAGAGGACGCTGAAAGCATACCCGAGAACGTACGTCGAGACAACCATCGCAAAGGAGCCAAGCACCAGCGCCAGCGCGTAGTCGGCATTTTCGATCGCGTCACGGAGCGTAGCGCCGTCGACGAGGCCGCCACTCCACAGCGCAGTCACCACCACTCCCGCGATCAACACGAGTATCGGGACGATAAACGACGACAGCCTGGGGTTGTCGACGTGCGGATCCCCGAGGTCGCCCTCCACGTCCTGCATCGGCCTGGCGTCGTCACGGGTGACTTTTCCGGTCTTGGCGGCCCGCCGTTCGGCGGTGAGCATCTCGGCGTAGTCCCGCCCGGAGAGAACGATGATTCCGACCATCACGATGGCGAGAATCGAGTACATATTGTAGGGAATCGAGTCGAGGAAGATGCTGAAGGAGTCCGGGACCTCCGCTTCGGGAATCCCGGTCGCCTCGTACCCCTGTTCGATCATCGAGAGCTGGAATGCGACCCACGACGAAATGGCGAGCGTCGCCACGGGCGCGGCAGTCGAGTCGACGAGGTACGAGAGCTTCTCGCGGGAAATCTGGAGGTTGTCGGAGATATCTTTCATTGTGCTCCCGACAACAGCGGTGTTGGCGTAGTCGTCAAAGAACAACACCAGTCCAAGCAACCACGCCATGGCGCCGGCCTTGCGCTGTGTGTCGACCCGCTCGAGCGCCCAGTTCCGGATTGCGTGTGACCCGCCCAGCCGCCACATCATCGCGACGGCTGACCCCAGCAATAGCGTGAAGATGATTATCTGCGCGTGGAACGTGCTCTCCCCGATAGCTGTCGTGATCCAGTCGAACGTCTGGACGAGACCCAGGTTTTCTGTGAAGATGATACCACCGGCCCAGATGCCGAGGAACAACGAGAGCACTGCTTTTCGCGTTACGATCGCCATCAGGATAGCAATCAGAGGCGGTACGACTGATACGAAGCCACCTTCGACCATAAAATTAGCTAACTAAAAACACTTACTTATAATTACCGGTAATGTGAGTAGAACGGCCGAGGCTCTTCTCTGATCCAGCCAGACAACTGTCTATCGCTTTCAAGTCGTTCGACGACATCCTCAATCTGAAAGAGCATGGCGGTGAGCCGAGCGGCGGGCGGTCGACGGAACGGAGACCGTCAGCGACCGGCGGCTCGTGGAGTTGCTCCACGGCGGCACCGATTCATGTACGACCCCGGCCCTCTCCCCGTGGACCGCCACTGGTGGATACCGTGCCTGTCTCCCAGTTATTAATAGTGTCTGGGGACGAACTGCAGCACATGGGAACAGTACTGATCCCTTTCGACGGGTCAACAATGGCCCGCGACGCACTGGAGTTCGCCTGCGAAAAATTCGGTGACGAGGAGTTGACTGTGCTGTACGTTGTCGACACCTCGATCACTTTCGAGCCCGAGAAGTACGTCGGGGTGAAGCTCGGGGAGATATACGAAAAGCGAGAAGCAGAGGGGGAGAGACACCTCGAGAAGGCCGCGGAGGTCGCAGACGAGTTGGGCTGTTCGATCACGCGGGTGCTCGACCACGGCGAACCGTCGAAAGTCATCGTGAAGCAAGTCGACGACCGGGACATCGATCACGTGGTCATGGGAAGTCACAGCCAGGGAGCAATCGAGCGGTTCTTCCTCGGCAGCGTCTCGGAGCGCGTTGTCGAACGGGCACCCGCCTCCGTGAGTGTCATCCGGTAATCCGTTGCCGGTGTGTAGCAACAGCGGACACAGTTCACCGGCTGACACTCCCGGTACTCTTCGTGCCCTGTCGCTACCGGTCACGGGAGTCCGTACGAGGCGTTCGACGGCGGACGCGAAGGGGGCCGAGCGTTCAGTTCACCAGCGAAGCGCCGTCGAGGCTGCCCCGATCGACGTCGATGTCCATCAGCGAGAGGATCGTCGGCGCGATGTCATAGAGGTCGGCGTCGCCGACCCTGGCGTCGGGGTCGTCGATAAACAGGCTTGCGTTGTCGAACGTGTGCATCCCGTTACGCGGTCCGGTGTCGAACACCTCTTCGCTACCCCCGAAGCCGGCCTTGAGGTCGAATCCGTCGCTGGGGATCACAACCAGGTCGGGCGCGATGTCGTCGTGGTCGCCACGGAAGGTGTCCTCCTTGGTCTCGATCCGCTTTGCGACGGGCGTACCGTCCGGACCGGTCAGCGACGCAAGGTCCTCCTTGAGGGCCCTGCGGGTCTCCCGGTACTCGTCCTCCGGAACGCCCCCGCGGGGTTCCCGCCCCTCGAGATTGACGTAGAACCGGCCAGGTATCAGCGAGTACGCCCGAGCGTCGTCGGCAATGTCGCCAAGTTCGTCGTGGTCGTCGTTTTCGAACGAGAGCCACCCCTCCTGGCGGAGCCACTCGTTGCAGTGGACCTCGTAGTCGAGCGAGGTGAACCCGTGGTCGGAGGCGATCACGAGCGTCACGTCGTCGGCGAGGGCGTCGCGGAGCTCGCCAATATAATGGTCGAGCTTCCGGTAGAACTCCAGAAACTCCTCGCGGTACTCGCCGTCTTCCTCGTAGTGTTTGAACAGGAAGTGGTTGACGCGGTCGGTCGTCATGAAGACGCCGAAAAAGAGGTCCCAGTCGTCGGCCTCGATGTAGCTCTCGAAGGCCTCGAACCGGGCGTCGAGCGTCGCGTGGGCGTCCTCCACGAACGGTCCTTTGTCGTCGTCGTGTCCGAGTTTGGCGTTGACGTCGATCCGGTAGTCGATTCCCTGGAGGTACTCTCGCAGTTCGTCGGGATAGGCGGCCTTGTCCACTCCCGGCGAGAGAAATCCTGACACCATCCGCTGGATCTCGCGGTCGGGCGGGAACGTCACGGGCACGTTCATCACGGTCGCCTCGCGGCCGGCCTCGTCGACCCGTGTCCAGAGCCGCGTTGCCTGGACGTCCTGTCCCATCGGGACGTACGTGTCGTAGGAGCCGACCTCGCGGTCCTGGAAGCCGTAAACGCCTGTCTCGCCGGGGTTGACGCCCGTCGTCAGCGACGGCCAACAGGCGCTTGACTCGGGCGGGACGATGCTGTCGATGGAGCCGGCACTCCCCTCCTTGGCCAGCGCCGCGAGGTTCTCGAACTCGTCGAAGTTGTCCGCAAGCAGACTGTACGGAACCCCGTCGATCCCGATGAAGGCCACGCGGGGTCCGCCGTCGCCGCGGATCCGGTCGAACAGTCCCATACTCCCGATTTAGCTGTCTCCCACAACAAGGTTCTTTTCATCGCGCTATCTGCCGGTGAGCGCCCACTGCTCTGTTACCCCGCAAAACAGTTGTCGCGACGGCTGTGCTGACACGACCGATCGCGTAGAGAAACCACCGTGCTCGTCGAAAAACGGTGGGGAAACGTCCCGTCAGTCCTCCGACTCTTCCTCACCGTCGCCGTCGGCCTCCCCCGGCTTGAAGTTCACGGGGACGATCGTGTGGTGGGCCACGCCGACTGACTGGTTGCTGGCTGCCATTGTACTCCAGTGTACCTCCCGAACACACAAATAATTACCCATGCGCATAATTTATGCGGGAGCGGTGGCGTATGCTCGTGGCACATACCGGGACCTGATACGGGCTGTGCGGACCGATACGATGGGGGTCCCGGGACTGCTCACATCGTGAACGTCAATCCGCACTCGGTGCAGGTGAACTGGAAGCGACTCTCGTCAGTGAGCGTCGTCGCGTGTGGCAGCTCCTCGTCGCACTCCCGGCAGTGGATCAGCGACTCGAGTTCCTCCCAGTCGTGGGTCGAGCCGGGCGCGCCGAGCGCCCAGCCCACGACGCGGTTGCCGGCCTCCTCCTTCGCGTACCCCATCTGGAACTCCCCCGGTTCGAAGCGGATGACCTCGCCGGCTTCCACTGTGACGGTCTCGCGTTCGCGGCCGATGTCGAACAGCGCGGTGCCCGTCTCGACGTAGAACACTTCCTCTTGATCGTGGTGGGTGTGCAGCCCCCCCGAGAATGAGTCGCCGGGTTCGAGTTCGAAGTAGTTCATCGCGAAGTGATCGGTGCCCAGCGCGTCCGAGACTGGTCGGCGGACCTCGT
>PXQK01000007.1 GCA_003022085.1 Halobacteriales archaeon QH_10_65_19
CTCGTCGCTGCTGACCAACGAGAAGGTGACCCAGAGCCAGGTCAGCGAGGTCGCCAACATCTCGGAAGTGACGATCCGCAACCGCTACCACGAACTGCTCGACGCGAAGCCCAACCCGGTCTAATAGAGTCGTGCGTGACTATTTTCAGGCCCACGCCCGGTGAGTGGGCTGAAACCCACGAATTGTCACTCCCGAGCGGTAACAAATCACGCACGACCCTATGACCCCCTCGCCACCCCAGTCCGTGCGAGAGTCGACGGGCGATACGTCGGTGGCCTCGACACAAACCTTTTTTACCGGGACGGGTGTGGTACACTGACACATGGAAGAAGCCCACGTGCGACTCCTCTGTCCCGAGTGTGCGAAAGACTGGCAGACGAAGCCCGGCGAACTGCCCGACAGTGCCCGCACCTTTCACTGCCCGAGCTGTCACGCGAGCAGGCCGCTCTCGGAGTTCATGCGGACAGAACACGACCTGAATACGCTGAAACAGCTCGGGTAGCTACGTCGGTGACTGCGCCCCGCAGGCTGTACACTGCAGGATCTCCGCACCCTGTTCGCGCCCCAGTTCAGTGTCGGGAAGCCCACACTCCGAGCACAGCACGTACTGCTCGGTGTACGCTTCGACGGCGTCCCGGATCCGCTCCCGGCTGAACTCGCCTGTCAGGCGTGCGCGCCTGCTCTCGTCGATGTGTGCGCTGGTACCAAGTTCGTCCTGGAGAAAGCGGAGCAGGTGTCTCCCCTCCCGGCCCAGGTCACTGCACACCGACTGGAAGTTCTCGAACACCGTCGCGTGTCCCTCCTGTCGGACCTCCGGCTCCGGCACCTCGAACCGGCCTGTACTGGATTCGATGTCGGGCGTCTCCTCGATGCCGCGTTCGAGCATGTCGTCGTAGTCCATACCGATCCGTACCGGATGGAGTGTGAAATTTCTGCCGCTCGTCGCCTGCGTGCGGCCTGCTCAGGCCAGGAGAACAGCGACCAGACCGACCAGACCGACCAGACCGACGAGGACCATCGGGAGCGCCGCGCTGTAGCGCATATCGTCGTTGACCCACTCGACCAGTGCGATCTTCGAGGACAGGCTGGCGACGATCCCGAGCACGACCATCCCCGCAGCCGCGTCGGCACCCGCTGCGCCAGTATTGAACACCGTCGTGGCAGTCACCGCGACCGCTGCCGACGAGACCAGTCCGCCGGCGTAGGCCGTCGCGTACAGCCCTGCCTCCCCGGCGACGGTCTCTCCGAACACCGACAGCAGGAGGATTCCCACGTAGGCGCCCGAGAACTTCCCAGCAGCCCGGAAGGAGAACGGCGAATCGAGTGCAATGTCGAACTCTTCTGCGGTGTCGCCCTCCCGCCAGACCAGTGCCGCGCCGCCGAGCGTTACCAGTCCCATGGCTAGGGTCGGACCCAGAAGGGGCCACAGCAGCGGGAACGCCAGCGCGACAGCGATACCGACGTTTCGCAGGATCATCGTAGTGGTCGCAAGGAGCAACGCGAAGGAGGCCGCAGTCACGGCGTCGCGGGACTGCTCGGCGAGGCGCGCGAGCACGCCCGCGGCGGCAAGCGAGTTCGCGCCGCCGGCGAGCAGCCCGGTCAGCGCGAGCCCGCGGGACCCGCCGAGCTGGGCCATCGACACGTAGGAGGCGAACTGGATCAGGAGGACGAAGATCGCAAACAGCAGGACATCCTGGAGCACGACAGCATCGTAGGGATCGATCGGCTCGGAGGGGAGGATCGGGTAGAGGATGAACACGAGCGCGCCGAGCATCAGGGAGTCCCGCAGCTCCTGATCCGAGAGGCTGTCGACGTAGCCATGGAGCCGCTCGCGCTCGGCGAGTACCAGCACCGTGATGATCGCGATCGACGTCGACTGGAAGTACCGTTCGTAGCCGACCAGAATGCCCAGCAGCCCGACCAGGAACACCGTGATCGAGGTGGTGAAGCCGATGTCGGCCTCGTCGAGCGAGTACCGGATGAACACCACTGAGAGCGCCACTGCCGCGGTGAGCCCGAGGTAGATCCCGACGAGCAGCCCGAGCAGCGCGGGGCTGTCCTCCAGTTGTCCGACGGTCACGACGACGGGACCCGCCCCACAGAGCAGCGCCAGCGTCCTGAGACCGGCGTACTTCCGTGCGGGTAGCCGCTCGCGTTCGAGCCCGATCAGCCCGCCTGTGGCAATCGCTATCAGCACCTGGACGAGCAGCGGGGGGACTTCGAACAGTTCGTGCATGCGTGTTACAGCGTCGACCGACCGGACCGCGGATGACACACGAGTGCGAGACTACGACGGACCGATAAAAGAATGTGACGGGGGATTCGGGTCCGCTACTCCCCGACCGAGTCGGTGGTCGTCTCGGTCGCCGGGACCCCGGCGACGGTCGTCCCAGGGGGGACATCCTCGGCGACAAGGGAGTTCGCGGCGACACGCGCCCCTTCGCCGACCTCGACGCCCGGGAGCACGACCGCGCCGGCGCCGATCATCGCCCCCTCACGGATCACCACCTCGCCGGTCCGGTACTCCTCGACCAGGAACTCGTGACAGAGAATTGTCGCGTCGTAGCCGATGACCGCGTGGTCCTCGACGGTGATGAGCTGGGGCCAGAAGACGTCCGGCGTCGCTTCGAGCCCCCAGGCGACGCCGTCGCCGACCTCCATCCCGATGGCGCGAAACAGGATTCGCTTGAGCGCCAGGCTCGGCGAAATGCGGCAGATCCACACGACGGCGTACTGGATAGCGACCCTGACCGGGTTCCGGATCCGGTGCCACCGGTGCAGCGAGTTGTGTGGGCCGGTCCGGCGGTGGACTGCGATGCACTCGCGCCGTTCGCGGTCCCGCTCGTCACTCACTGTCGCTCACGTCCGGAGGTCGGTCATGTGGTCGATGCGTTGCTGGACGAGCTCGGGCGTGCCGATGTCGTGACGCACCCGCAGCCCCGACTCTCCGGCGGCGGCGAGGGCCGCCTCGGCCTGCTCCTCGGCGTCGGTGATCGAGTCGGCGACGCCCACGACCGCGAACGACCGCGAGGTGGTCGTGTAGATACCGTCCTCGCGCTCGTCGACGCTCGCGTAGTACAGCAACGCGTCGCCCGCGCTCTCCTCGTCGACGGCGACGCGGGTGCCGCCCTGCGGGTCCGTCGGATAACCGTCGGGAACGGCGTACTTGCAGACCGTCGCCTCGCGGGCGAACCGGAGCTGCGGCAGCGACTCGCCCTCGCGGGCCGCCACGAGTACGTCGAGCAGGTCGGTCCCCATCACCGGGAGGGTGTTCATCGCCTCGGGGTCGCCAAAGCGGGCGTTGAACTCGACGACTCTGACGCCGTCGGCTGTCAGCATGAACTGGCCGTAGAGCACGCCCTTGTACCCGTCGAGTGCGTCGACAGTCTCCCGGAGTACGTCGACGGCCTCTATGTACTCCGACTCGGTCATGAACGGCAGATCCAGCGACGCGTCGCTGTACGAGCCCATCCCGCCAGTGTTGGGCCCTTCGTCTCCCTCGTAGGCGCGTTTGTGATCCTGAACGGCCGGAGTGACGCGGAGCTGCCCGTCCGCGACGAACGCCTGAACGGTGAACTCCTCGCCGACGAGCCGTTCCTCCAGGACGATCCGGTCGTACTCCGACTCGCGGATGTACGCCTTGGCCTCTTCGGCGGTGACCTGGTCGCCGATGACACGGACCCCCTTCCCGCCGGTCAGCCCCGCAGGCTTGACCGCGAGGTCTCCGTCGTAGTCGTCGATGTGTTCGCCTTGTCGGTCTCGATGCGGGCCTCGGCCTGCCGCGGGCCGAAGGCGTAGACTCCAGCCTCGTCGAGCGCGTCGGCAACGCCGGCCTCCAGCGGTGCCTCCGGGCCGACGACCGAAAGCGTTGCGCCGACCTCGTCAGCGTAGGCCCGGACTGCCGTGGGATTGGTCGTCTCCAGCGTCTCGAACCCGTCGGCGAGGCGGGCAATACCCGGGTTGCGGTTCCCGGCACAGGCGAACAGCGACGCCTCCGAACCGGCCAGCGAGCGTGCGATCACGTGCTCCCGACCGCCGCCTCCAACGAGCAGCACTGTCTCCTCCATGTGGGTAGGGGGGACCGAGCCGTGTGTAAAGCTTCCGCTCCCCGGCAGGGTCCGAAGTCGTTAAGGACGGTTCGGGCCAACCGCCGGGTATGCAGAAGCTCATCATCCGGGGCGATCCGGGGATCCGGAAGGGCGCTGTTATCCAGTACGAGGGCGAGGAGTTCGTCTGTTTTGGCATCAACCGACAGGGCGACTGGCACGGGCCCGACCGACCACAGCTGTGGTGTACTGTCGGCACACCCGACGAGGCCGGTGCCTACGAGCGCCGCGAGTACATCCCGATGCACCTCGACGTCGAGGCCGTCGACGCCGAGGAAATCGAGGTCGTTCGGGCGAAAGCCTGATACTGGACCGGGTAAGAGTCTGTCCGGGCCGCTCGTCACCGGACTGTCGTCCGGTTTCTCGCAGCTCTCTGTCCCTATCCACCCGTTTTCGGTAGCCCTCCCTGGTCTACTGCGTATACCGTCACCCGGTCCCACCCCCTGGCGATCGAGACGCTGTCGTGATCGTAGATCGTGATCTCTCCGTACCGCTTGCGCTCTGCCGGACCCACGTAGACGTAGCGGACGTCGTATCTGGCGAGGAGATCTGTCTGTTGGCTGGCGTTGCCCGTGTAGATCGTTCGGACGTCACTGACACGGGTGTCGAATGCGTCCTGGCCGCGGTACTGGGCCTCGTGGAACCAGCCGGCGACTGTGGGAATCCCGGTCAGGCTCGCCGGCGCGCTCGCGCCCCCGAGGTTGTCCTCGTCGTAGGTCCACCAGTACTGTCCGGGCGCTTCGGTGACAATCGCGGGCTGTCCGTCGACTTCCTCGGCGAGCCAGCGGATCGCCGGCGCCTCGGCAGGGTAGTGGACCTCCAGGTAGGCCGTCGCGTCGAGTGTTGTCCCGAGTTCGTCGGTCGTCTCCGTGCCGTCGTCGACGTGGTGGTACAGCGCAAATGCGGGGTACAGGCCGGCAGCGACGACGAGGGTGGCCGCCAGCACGGCACCGACGGCTCTGAGCCGGCGCCGATCCAGGCCACGGTCCGGCGCCGACCACCCCGCCGCGATCCGCGGGAGTACAACGGCCGAGGCCACAGCCCAAAATAGCCAGACGTGGACGTACGGTTTGAAGATGACGTTGAACCGTTCGGGGCGGGTCGTCTCCAGCGTTATCAGTTCGACGATCAACACGAGTCCTGCACCTGCGACGATCAGCACGGCCTCGAACCCCACGTCTACGGTCCGCCGGAGGAGCCACCAGGAGGCGAGGATCAGGGGGAGGGTCATCGCCAGCACAGGGACGCCGAGGGCGGTCGCGAGGCCAAAAACGCCGACACCGAGGAGGAGGAAAAGCGCAGGGCCGGCGTCCTCCGTCGCGAGGTGGCGCGAGAGGTAGACGGCGATCCCGGCGAGGAACACCCCGTGGACGACGACGAGCGGCCAGGCCGGTGTCCATGGGGGCCAGTAGTCGACCGACACGCCGGGGCCGCCGAACACGGCTGTCGGCCAGAACGGAAGCGTCCAGAGGACCGCGAGGGTAGCCACGACCACCACGGCCCCGACGCCGAACCCGAACCGCCGGACCTCCTCGACGGCCGGTGATCCCGGGGTAGAACCGAGCCGGCGGCCGAGACCCGCAGGCAGCAGCGTCGCGGGGTCCCACGGGGCAAAGAAGACCACAAGGAACGTCAGCCCCAGCGCGGTCGGAAACGACCAGACGTTGAACAGGACGAACAGGCCGACGACCGGCGGGAGCGCACCGGCGAGCAGCAGGCGACGGCGCGCCGGATCAGCCCGCCACGCGGCCAGCAGGAACGCGGCCGCGAGCAGCATGAGCGGCTGGCTCATCATGTGGGCGTGCAGGTCGCCGTTGAGCCAGGCAAACAGGGGAAACTCCGTCGCCGCCTCCCTGGTCGACTGGTCGCTCGGATCGACCGGCACCACGCGGCTGGCGTCCCAGTAGGAGAACTGCTGTGGACGCCAGTCGGCGATGCTCCCGTCGAGGCCGAGGTCCACGAGCTGGGACACGACGGCGTCGGGAAGTATCCAGGCGAGGAGTCGGGTGACCGTATCGAGGTTGCCGGCAAGGCCGACAAAGAAGGCGCCGACTGTGGCGGCGAAACGCTCGTGGACCCGGTATCCCGCAGCGATCGATCCGGCGAGCCCGTAGGCGGCGGTCACGAGCGTCGCGTAGAACCCGGCGAGTCCGAGGTTGTACGCGAACGCCGGCCGGGTTCCCGTCAGGGCCGACAGCAGCGACGTCAGCAGGTGGCCGCCGTAGTGGTAGTTGACGGGCTCACCCGCGAACCACATCGACTCCGGCGGGAGCGCAGCCGTCCGGTCCAGTGTGGCGAGCAGGCCGAAATCGAGGAACTTCTCGCCGACCGACACCGGTAACGGCGCGGCAGCGGGATCGATCCCCCGCACGACGACAATCAGGGCGAACCCGAGGACGAACACGACAGTGTGCTCGGCCAGGTGTGCGGGGTCGACATCGTCCCGGACGTCTATCCGTCGAGCGGCCAGGGCCGACAGGCCGAGCAGGACGAGGACGCCGGCGAGAGCGGCCGGGAGCCCGAAAGCCAGGTATCCCACCAGGTGGCCGACAAGCGCAAGGACGGCGAGAGCGACAGGGATAGCGAACCCTCCGTAGGCGAAATCGCCCAGCAGCCAGGCAGCGAGGGGCACCGCGGCAAGGCCGAGCAGGAGGTGTGTCCCGACCCAGAGGGCGACGAGGCCGAGTTCCATCACCCCAACAGCGGACAGCCGGGAATAAACCTCTTTTGAAGGTCGTTGCGAAAACACTGACTTTTTACGACGGCGTCCGGTGGTTTCGGTCAATGAGAGGATCCGTGGGCCTGGTAGTACCCACCTACCGACCGGACGTCGACCGCCTGCGGGAGTACGTCGGGTCGGTCGACGAGACGATCGGTCCCGCGGCGATACGGATCGAGTGGGACACGCCGCGGCAGGGAGCCCCGGACGAGCTGGCCGACCTCCCGGCGGAGATCAACACTGTCCCGGAGCGCCGTGGCAAGGGGGCCGCGGTCACCGAGGGGTTCGAGGCGCTGGCGACGGACGTCCTTTCGTTCGCCGACGCGGACGGGTCGACGCCGGCGACGGAGCTCGAGTCGGTCATCGAGCCAGTGCTCGTGGGGGACACGGACCTCGCTGCAGGGTCGCGCCGGCACCCGGACGCCGAGGTAATGACCCACCAGACGCGGACCCGGCGGTACCTCGGGGATGCCTTCGCCTGGCTCGCACGCCGGATGCTCGACGCGGACCTCTACGACTACCAGTGTGGCGCGAAGGCGGTCGCCGCCGACGGCTGGGAGTGCGTCAGGGGCCACCTCTACGAGCCGGGCTTTGCCTGGGACGTCGAACTGATTGCGATGGCTGGTGCCCTCGATCTGCGGGTCGAGGAGGTGCCTGTCGAGTGGTACGACCGTCCAGGGTCGACCGTCTCGCCGGTGGCGACATCGCTCGAGCTGGGTCAGGCGCTGCTCTCGGCGCGGCACCGGGCCAAGCGCCTGCGTGATAGCCCTCTGCACACCGCCATCGCCCGGCGGCGCGAGGAGTCTGTGGCGCTGATCGAGGAGCGATGAGTGACGACACCTGGGGGTTTCTAACGGCGCTCAACTCGCGGCTCAGGTTCGGCAAGTTTGTCTCCGTCGGCATTGTCGGCGCGGTCTGCGACACGGCGGTACTGGTGTTTCTAGTCGAGGTCGTCGGGTTGCTCGAGGAGGTCGCGGTTCTGGTGGGCATCGAGACGGCAATCGTGATCATGTTCCTGATCAACGACAGCTGGACGTTCGCAGGCCACGGGCAGCGGGACAGACGCTCCTGGTTCGGTCGGCTCGCCCGGTCACACGCGGTCCGCTCGGGGGGCGTTGTCACGCAGTTTCTCACGTTCGTCACCATCTACAGGGTGTTGTTCGTCTCACTGACAGTCTTTGGCATCGACGCGTGGCTGCTGGTTGCGAAGGGGGCCGGGATCGCGCTGGGGATGTTCATCAACTACGTTTTCGAGAGTCTGTTCACCTGGCAAGTTCACACGGATCCCTGAGAAATGTCGCAGAGGGCAGGGAAACACAATCCTTAAACGGGAACCGTAGCTACAACCTGATAGCGGGATGGGATAGCCAGGAGATTCCGGCGGGCTCATAACCCGCAGACCGGTGGTTCAAATCCACCTCCCGCTACTTTTTGCGACCGCACGTCGACGCGAGGCGGTTTATCGCCGAGCGATTACTTCGGTCGCAACGTAGTGCTGGATTTGAACGAGGCCAGACGCGCACAGCGGAGCGAGCACGTCTGGACGTTGTTCAAATCCACCTCCCGCTATACTCTACCGCTCGCAACTCGCGAGCGGGAAGTATCGGTCACGGTGATTTGAACGAGGGCAGACGCGCACAGCGGAGCGAGCACGTCTGGACGTTGTTCAAATCCACCTCCCGCTATACTCTACCGCTCGGGTTCGGCCGTCCGGTTCGAGCGAGGCCTCGTAGACGAGCCGGTCGCCCTCGACACGCCAGCCTGTGCCCAGGCGGCCGATCGCATCGTCCGAGATGCCCGACTCTCCGAGGGGCTCCGAGAGCCGGACAGTGACGGGTTCGGACCACAGCGACTCGATCTCGTAGGCGACCATCGGCTGGGCGAGCGTGTCGCTGTCGACGTGTTTCGTGACCAGCAGGTCCTGTGTCGCGGTGCGGGTCGACTCCTCGGCCCGCCCGATCACGTCGTCGATCACGACATCCCAGATCGGGAACAGGTCCTCGCCGTCGGCGGGTCCGGCCTCCCCGGCCGAAGCGCCGGGTGCCTCGCCAGCCCCACCGTCGTCGGCCTCGGATTCGCTTCCTGCCGTGTCTTCCTGGCCGTTTTCACCGTCTTCGGGCGGTGCTTCGGGCCCTGCTTCCTCGATCGGGTCGAACAGGCCCGCCCGGTATGCGGCGTATCCGGTGCCGACGACGACGGTAGCGAAGGCGACGAGCGTCGCAGGCAGAGCCAGCGGCCGGAGGCCCGTGGACCCGTCGTCGGAGGCGGCCGGCGTGGGCGTCTCGGTCGTCGGCAGCCGCGCGCCATCCCGGAGTGCGTAGAAGGCACCATCGTCGGCCCCGATGTAGACCGTGCCGTCGACCACGGCGGGCGAGGCAGTCACGAGCCCCTCGGTGTCGAACCGCCAGATGCTGTTGCCACCTGTGGCCAGGATGCCGAACACCGCACGGCTCTGGCTCCCCACGTACACGACGCTCCCGGCGACCGACGGGCTGCTGATGATCTGACGACCAGTGTCGAACGACCAGCGCTCCTCCCCGTCCCCGGGGTTCAGCGCGTAGAGCGTGCCGTCGCGGCTGCCGACGTACACTGCCTCCGGGTCGACCGCGGGCGAGGCGACAATTGGCCCTCCTGTGGGGAACCCCCACTGCGGTTCGCCCCCCTCGGTACCGAGCGCGTAGAGGTTGCCGTCGAGGCTCCCGACGTACACCGTCTCGCCGTCGTCGGACACTGCGGGGGCGGCGGTGATCTCTCGGGACGTACCGAAGCTCCACTGCTCGGTACCATCGTCGGCATCAAGTGCGTAGAGACCCCAGTCCTCGCTCCCGACGTAGACGGTCCCGTCGACAACGGCAGGTGTCGCCGAGACGTCGTTGTCAGTTTCGACCGACCACACCTCTGTTCCGTCCGCGGCGTCGACCGCGTAGACGCCGTCGTCGCGGCTCCCGATGTAGACTGTTCCGTCGACGACAGTCGGCGAAGCTGTGACCTGTGCGCCCGTCTCGAACGACCACACCTCGGTTCCGTCCGCGGCGTCGACCGCGTAGACCAGACCGTCGTTGCTGCCGACGTAGACCGTGCCGTCGACAACGGACGGCGAGGAGGTGACACGGTCACCCGTCTCGAAGGACCACTGCGTCGAGCCGTCGCTCGGGGACAGCGCGTACAGGTTGGTGTCGTCGCTCCCGACGTAGACCGCGCCATCAACAACTGCTGCCGACGAGTTCACACCCTGGCCGAGGTCGACGCGCCACTCGCCGCCCACGTCGTCAGTTGGTCCGCTGGCCTCGGGCGCGTAGCCGGTGTTGGCCTCGTCGTACGCGAAGGTCGGCCACGCGCCGTCGGCCTGGGCCCGGGCCGCCTGCGTTTGCCCTGTCGCAGCCAGGGCCGTCGCGGTTCCGACTGAACCGAGCAGCTCACGTCGCGTCACTCCCGCATCCATCAGATGACCCTATCGGTCGCGCACATAAAACGAGCGCTCTTTCCGACGAGGCGTTCACACGACCGCGTACTCCGACTCGGAGAACTGCACGTAGCTGCCGTTGCCGAGTCCCAGTTTTGTCCTGTGGTACTTCAGGAGTAACTTGAGACCGGGGAGGCCCGCCCGGACCGTACCTAGCATCGAGTGCTCGCCGCGGTTGAACATCTTGTCCGCTGCGTCGAACGCCCGGTCCCAGTCGGCGGGCGTGTACTCCCGGACGACCTCGGCCATCGTGATGTTGCGCAGTATCTCCTCTCCCAGGGCGCTCTGCCAGGCCTCGTTGTACCTGCGGAGGCGGTCGCGGCCGGCGAACCGTCCGGCGATACGTCCGGTTCGGACGGCGACGTGATCGCCGCCCTCGTGGAACGCGGAGGTCCCGCCCATCGCGCCGCCCACGACGGCGATACCGGCGCGGGTCGGGGATTCGATAGGCCGGGTCGAGGAGATGGCGTAGGTCTCGGTCCCGCCGCGCTTGCCACGGTCATCGACCAGCGGGAAGTCCGCGAGGTCGTACTCGGGGTACGCCCGCTCCAGAAGACGTTCGAGATAGACGCTCCCGCGGGGGATCCGATCGTCCTCGGGCCGGAGCAGCGCCCAGTGGTCGGGGTCGAAGTCGTCGATGTCGAGGCCGATAGGCATTGTCAGCCCGATCCGCGCCACCGTGTCGTCGTTCGGGAACACCCAGGGGTAGGCGGTGTGTCCTGGCATCACGCCCCACCAGAACTTGATACTGCCGGGGTCGAACACCTCCTCGGGCATCCGCCTGTGCTCCTGGTAGGCGATGTGGTTGACAGACGAGGGGTCGAGCACCTCCGCAATCGCCCGGTCGCCGGTGAACTGATCCAGTGCCTCGATTGTCACGGTCCGCTGGGGGCCGTCAGCGAGCACCAGGTACTCCGCCTCGACGGATTCGCCGTTCGACAGCGAGAGCGTGTGCGAGTGGCCGCCGTCGAGCGAGGTGTCGACGCCGGTGACGCTGTCGCCGATGCGGTAGGTTGCGCCGGCGTGCTCGGCCTCCTCCCTGAGCCAGTCGTCGAACCTGGCGCGGTGGAAGGCGACGCCGAACTCCGGATAGCTCGACTCCATCCCCGTGGCGTCGATCGACACCGACGCCGACGGCCCGGTGAACTCCGCGCCGTCCAGCGGCCGCAGTATCACCTCTTCGGGCAGGTCGTCGGGCGCAAAACCCATCAGATCGATCCAGTAATCCAGCAGTCCGGCGGCGTCCGTCGAGTCCGGACCGGGACCGTCGCGGTCGGCCCTGGGCACGCCCTTCTCGATGACGAGTGCTGACGCGTCGGCCTTCGCGGCCTCCCACGCGGCGGCAGTGCCCGCCGGGCCGCCACCCACGACTGCGACGTCGACTCGCTCCATACCCGAATGGGTCGGGCCGGGCGCTTAAATACTCTGCAATCCCGGCTAACAGTACCCGCTCTCGATCAGGAGTTCGCCGTTGAGCACGGACGCGCCGGCGGCCCCCCGGAGCGTGTTGTGTGCGAGGCAGTTGAACTGCAGGCCACCGTCTGTCTTCTGGATACCACCGACGGAGACGGCCATCCCGTTCTCGTGGTCGCGGTCCAGCCGGGGCTGTGGCCGGTCTGGCTCATCGAAGACGTGGACGAGCTGTTCCGGCGAACTGTGGAGGTCGAGCGAGGGGTACTCGCGCATCGCCTCTGTGGCCGCCCCGACGGTGGCCACCTCCCCGGTGTCGACCCAGACGTTCTCCAGGTGGCCGTCGAGCGTCGGGATGCGGTTGCAGGAGGCGTCCACGCGGGCGTCGTGCCACGAGACGCGGGTGCCGTCGAACGACCCGAGCAGCTTCCGGGATTCTGTCTCCATCTTCGTCTCCTCCCCGCCGATGTTCGGGATGGCGTTGTCGATGATCTCCATCGACGTGACGCCCGAGTAGCCGGCGCCCGAGACGGCCTGGAGCGTCGCGACTGTCACGCGGTCCAGACCGAACGCCTCCTCGAGTGCTGCGAGGGGCGGCACCATCGTGATTGTCGAGCAGTTGGGGTTCTTGACGAGCGCGCCGTCCCAGCCGCGGCGCTCGCGCTGGATCTCGATCAGGTCGAGGTGACCCGGGTTCACCTCGGGGATCGTCAGCGGCACGTCGTCGTCCGTCCGCCCGTTCGAGGAGTTCGAGGAGACGACATACCCCGCCTCGCAGAACGACGGCTCGACCTCCTCGCCCACACTCGACGGGAGCGACGAGAAGATGACGTCCAGGTCCCCGGGCACTGCCCCGGGAGCCGTGGATCGAACCGTCATCCCAGCGACGTGGTCGGGGATCGGCGCGTTGATCCGCCACTTGGCCACGTCGCGATACTCGTTGCCCGCGCTGGATTCGCTCGCCGTCAGCGCCGCAATCTCGAACTCGGGGTGAGGATCGAGCAGCTGGATGAGGCGCTGCCCGACCGCGCCCGTCGCCCCGAGGACGCCTGCCCGTACTGTCATAGGAAACTGTTATGTCGACGGCTATCAAAACAGTTCGGATACGACATTTACTGCGACGGTCGGCGGGTTCGACAGGCTTGCACGTGCCGCCCTTGCAGTCGTCTTCGTGGGTATCGGCGTTGTCGCCCTGATCGAAGGGCGTGCGCTGCTCGGAACCGGCGCCTTGCTCGCCGGCGCTGGCTTCGGGTTCAACGCTGTTACCGGGTTCTGCGGCGTGAACGCGATACTCGGCGTGAACACGTGTTCGCCGGACAGTCCGGTGACGAACGGAGGTGCTACTGGAAGCCGATACGGCCGCCACGGGTCCGTTCGGGCTCGGGACCACCTCCGCGGAACTCGTCTTTCATCTGCTCGTAGTAGTCACGGATGTCGTCGGTGATTGTCGGCCGAACGTCCTCCATTGCCTCACGGAAGTGCCGCATGTCGACCGTCTCGGCATGCTCGTCCTGTCTGAGCGACTGGATGGCCGCTTCGCGGGCAATGGTCTCCAGGTCCGAGCCGACGTACCCCTCGCTGAGTTCGGCCAGTTCGCGCAGGCTCACGTCGGGCGAGAGCGGCATGTCCTCGGTGTGGATTTTGAGGATCTGCTCGCGACCCTCGGTGTCGGGTTCGCCGATCATCACGAGCCGGTCGAACCGCCCCGAGCGGATCAGCGCCGGGTCGATCATGTCCGGCCGGTTTGTCGCTCCGATGACCATAACGTCTTCCATGTCTTCGAGTCCGTCGAGTTCGGTCAGGAGCTGGTTGACCACCCGTTCGGAGACGTTCGAGCCGACGTCGCCGCCCCGACCTGGCGCCAGCGAGTCGAGTTCGTCGAAGAAGATGACCGTCGGCGACACCTGTCGGGCCTTGCGGAAGGTCTGCCTGATTGCCTTCTCGCTCTCGCCGACCCACTTCGAGAGGAGCTGTGGGCCGCGGACGCTGATGAAGTTCGCGTCCGTCTCGTTGGCGACCGCCTTCGCCATGAGGGTTTTGCCGGTGCCCGGCGGGCCGTACAGCAACACCCCCGACGGGGGCTGGATCCCCATACGCTCGAACTTCTCCGGCGAGTTCATCGGCCACTCGACGCTCTCGCGGACCTCCTTTTTCGCGTCTTCGAGGCCGCCGACGTGGTCCCAGTTGATCTTCGGGAGTTCGACCAGCACCTCCCGCATCGCGCTGGGCGAGACCTCGTTGAGCGCCCCCCGGAAGTCGTCGCGTTTGATGATCATCCGGTCGATCAGGCTCGGCGGGACGTCCTCCTCGTCCAGATCGATCTCGGGAAGGTACCGCCGCAGCGCCTTCATCGCCGCCTCCTTTGTGAGCGACTCGATGTCCGCGCCGACGAACCCGTGGGTTTCTTCTGCCAGCCTGCCGAGGTTCACGTCGTCCGAGAGCGGCATCCCCCGGGTGTGGATCTGGAGGATCTCGCGGCGGCCGGTCTCGTCGGGCACGCCGATCTCGATCTCGCGGTCGAACCGGCCCGGCCGGCGCAGGGCGGGATCGACGCTGTCGACCCGGTTGGTCGCTGCGATCACGATCACCTGACCGCGTGACTCCAGCCCGTCCATCATCGTCAGCAGCTGTGCGACCACGCGGCGCTCTACCTCGCCGGTGACGTCCTCCCGTTTGGGCGCGATCGAGTCGAGTTCGTCGATGAAGATGATGCTGGGGGCCTCCTCGGTCGCGTCCTCGAAGATTTCCCGCAACTGCTGTTCGGACTCGCCGTAGTACTTCGAGATGATCTCGGGTCCGGCAATCGAGAAGAAACTCGCCGACGTTTCGTTGGCCACGGCCTTCGCCAGCAGCGTCTTGCCGGTGCCCGGCGGGCCGTGTAACAGCACCCCCTGTGGCGGTTCGATCCCCAGTTTCTTGAAGATCTGGGGGTGTTTCATCGGCAGTTCGACCATCTCGCGCACCCGCTGGATCTCGTTCTGGAGGCCGCCGATGTCCTCGTAGGTGATGCCGCCGCCGGTCTTCTCGAAGCCGGCGATTGGCTCCTCGCGGAGTTCGACGTCCGTGTCCTCGGTGATGAGGACGACCCCCTCGGGCTGTGTTTCGACGGCGATCAGCGGGATCGCCTGGCCCGGCGAGCGCATGAACGGGTGGTTTGTGCTCGACATCACCGGAACGATGTCGCGCTCGACCACCGGCCGTTTCAGGATCTGCCGTTTGACCATACCGGCCGCGTCGCTGCCAAACTGTACGCTCGCCTCTTCGGGCGGTGCGAGCACCAGTGAATCAGCTTTCTCGGCCTCCGCCTTCCGTATCTCCACGCGTTCGCCGATCCCCACGTCAGCGTTCTGTCGCGTGAACCCGTCGATGCGGACGGTGTCGGTGTTCCAGTCCTGGCGGTCGGCCCGCCAGACCTTCGCGGCCGTGGTGTCCGCACCCTCGATCTCGATGATGTCACCCGGCGAGAGCTTGAGGTGCAACAGCGTGTCAGGATCTAGACGCGCGATCCCACGCCCCGAGTCGTTTGGATAGGCTTTTGCAACCTCCAGTTGGACTTCATTCATATGAGTGTGATGTAGTAACACAGGGCTCCACGGGAGATATGTTTTTTGTTCCCGGCGGCCGCAGGCACCGACCACAAAGGTCACAGCTCTCCATCGGTGCGGCCTGATACGGTACGTAGTCTCCCTCTGGTACAGAGTCACGCACGACCGTATGATGCGGACTGTTGTGGCTCTTCCTCTCGGGGACGTCGGACTCCGGGCGTTTCATCGCTTGGTAGGGTCGGGCGTGACAGTGATTATCGTGTGTGACAGCGTTCGTGCATGTGCCAGCTACTTTCATATAGCTTCGGGTTGTACTGAGAGCATGGTATTT
>PXQK01000008.1:0-7870 GCA_003022085.1 Halobacteriales archaeon QH_10_65_19
GGTGAGTTCGACCAGTATCGACTGGTACTCGAACAGTGCCTGGAGAAATCCCTGTGCGATCTCGGGCTGGTACTGCGTGTAGGAGGTCAGAAACTCCTGTCTGTCGGCCAGGTGGTCGACCACCGACGGGACGTAGTGGTCGTAGTGGCCGCGGCCCAGAAACTCGACCAAGGTGTCGTTGCTGTCGAGCATGTCGCGCACCTCGCGGCGGACGGCCTGTTCGTCCCGCGCCTCGATGCCAAACTCCCCGTCGAAGCGAACCGACTCTGGGATGTCGAACAGGTCGGCCTCCTGCTCGGCCCCGACGGCGTCCAGCATCGCCGCTGTCTCCGCGGGCGTGTGTGGCGCGTACGGACTCCCTGTGTCGTGTCGACCCATCGTAGGCGGATGTTCGGCGTCACTGTACGGAACGTTTTCGGTTCACCCCGGTCCACTGTCACCGTGTCATTATTTTCGTTTGGTTCTTACCGATGACAGTGAAACAAGTGGATCTTTTTCAGAGTTGGTAGGTGGGGCCGTGCAACATACAGAGGCCAGAGGCTGAGTGCAGCAGTTAGTCGTCGGCGGGCGCTGAGTTCGCGGCTCCACTAATAGGGTCGTGCGTGACTCTGTACCAGAGGGAGACTACGTCTCCCAGGCAGTCGGGCTTTGCCCGACGACGCTATGGTGTCACTCGTTCCGTGTGTCAGCCCGTGAAACCACCAGAAATGGTAGCACCACATTGGGTGGCGATGTTTCGGAGCGTGTCGCCGCTGATTTCGTTGCCCATCGGGATTGTGACATTTCGGACTTCCCCGGTCCCTGGATGGACGTACCGGAGTTTGAGATGACTGCCAGCTCGGTCAACTGGCTGGTATCCCATTTCCGTGAGCGCGTTCACGAGTTCCCGAGACGAATATGGGGCGGGCACAGTTACTCAGAAAACCACGGTGCATCAGGTTCCTGCGGTTCGTCCGGAACTGTGTCAGGATCGATCCCGAGATCGCGCAGATCGGCATCCGTTACCGGTTCCCCGATCTCTCCCCTGTGCAGTGCGACTGCCTCGTCCAGATTGACGAGTGCCTCAGACCGTGTCTCGCCCTGACTTGCCACGCCCACCCCTTCATCGATTGCTGACCACCGGCCGTCTTCCTCCTCAACGAGGCGAATCTCTCGCCGCCCTGAATCCGAATCCCCGGTGTCAGCTCGCGCCATGTCCCTGGGTACTTGACCGAACCTGAAAACGCTTCGGGAGTCTGGTGGCTGCTGAATATGCGCACTGCATCTTGCACGATAACCCATGACAATGTCACTAATACTGACAGAAATACGTACGTGAACTACGGCCTGGGCAACTGATAGAGGCAGAGGGGCGTGAGGAACCGGATAGTCCGGTAACGAACAGTGCGAGGTCGGAGCGAAGCGAGACCTCGAAAAGTGAGCGGGAAGCGGAGCGATTTGTCTTCTCCGATCCCGGTGGTTCTATGTCCGGCCCTCCCTAACGGGCGTCCATGGAGTTGCATCTGCTCGACAGAGGACGGATCCAGGCCGACCTGAACTTCGCACTCGACGGCGAGGTTGTCGCCGTCCGGAGCGACCGGTCCCCGGAGCTACAGTACGACGAGTACGCCGTCTGGAACCTGGTCGTCGACCACCCCGAGGCGACAATCCTGTGGGACACGGGCTCACATCCCGATGCCGGCGATGGCTACTGGCCCGCGCCGGCGTTCGAGGCGTTCGCCCACGTCGACGCCGCCGAGCGCGACCTCGAGACGGCGCTCGACGAGGTCGGGTACACCGTCGACGACATCGACGCAGTGGTCCAGTCGCACCTGCACCTCGACCACGCCGGCGGCCTCTACCACTTCGAGAGCACAGGCGTTCCCATCTTCGTCCACCGCCGGGAGATCGAACACGCGTACCTCAGCGCGAAAACGCCAGAGGGGGGAACCGCCTACCTCCCCGACGACTTCGACCGCGACCTCAACTGGGAGGTCGTCCACGGCGAACGCCAGCTTCTCCCGGGGATCGAGCTGCTGGAACTGCCGGGCCACACCCCGGGGTTGCTGGGCGCGCACATCCGACGCGATGACGCCGAGGATCTGCTGATCGCCGGCGACGTGGCCTTTCTCGCGCCGAACTACGAGGAGGGTCGCGAGATGGGATCGAGTATCGTTCACGACTCCCGGGCCTGGGCCGAAAGCCGGCGCAAACTGCGAGACATCGAGCGCCACACCGGCGCGACGGTGCTGTACGGCCACGACCTCGACCAGGTCGAACGGCTGCAGGGGACCCTGTAGTTGTAGTGGTTGTGAGTCGGTACGGGATCCGGATCTCGGTCGCGCCGAACAGGTGACGGGATACACGAACCAGTTTCCCTGACGTGTCGGGGCCGATCCGACCCAAGCTCACGGACGGCGCTTTTGAGTTCCTCGTGTGACCGCATCCACCCGGACGTGACTTTATTATACATCAGGACACGATAGCTACGAGCATCGACCGTGAGACGCCCGATTTGTGTCGAGATATCGTAATCGAATCACGTCCGGGTGGATATCAGATGACGTCGTCGGGATCGTGCACTGCGGCCATCCGCTGGGCCTCGACGGAGTACCGGTTCTGCCGTTCCGGGTCGGTCACCGCACCCAGATTCTCGGGTTCAGCTTCGACGGCTGCGGTCGTCTCCCGGTCGCCCGAAAACGACGTCAGCGCGCGCTCCTTGCGGAAGTACCGCTCGCCGTCCATCGTCGCGTAGGTGAGGATGATCATGTTCTGCTCGTCGTCGGAGTACGTCCGCTCGACCAGCCAGACCCGGACGCCCTCCTCGTCAGCGTCAGTCATACTCCACCTTCGACGGTCTACTTAAAAGGAGTGACGGTGAGTCGCGTCGCCGCCGGTCACACGAACGCGAGAGGGAGCACCAGGAGGACGCCGACGGCGATCCCCTCGGGGAAGCTGTGAACGGTCAGGATGCCCAGGATGAGTACGAGCTTCGTGAAGTCGGCCTCCTCGTACTCCCGCGGGTCGATCTCCGTGTCCGCGAGCAGCTCGTGATAGGGTCGTGCGTGATTTGTTACCGCTCGGGAGTTACGATCCATGGGTTTCAGCCCGTGAAACCACCACTCACCGGACGTGGGCCCAAAAATAGTCACGCACGACCCTGTGAGCAACCACGACCAGGGCGACCCCCACGACCAACCCCGCAGCGATCTCGAGGGGTGACATCCCTCTGTCTGGCGCTATACTGGCCCGCCTGTCCGGGAGCGACTCCACGTATCAGTCACCTCAGTCGTCTGTATAACACCGCCGGAGTGCGTCACGGAGCAGCCAGCCCTCGGTCCCGCCGGCTGTCGGGTCAGCCGCCCTGCGGCGGACGGCCTGCTCCCGAACCAGACAGTCCTCGTCGGCGTCGCCGAGGACGGTGGGACCGTCGTTCTCCGTGACCTGTAGCGTCGTCGATCCCGTCGTCCGGTTGCCCGATCGGTCGACCGCCGTCACCCCGACAGTCGTCTCGCCGAGCAGCCCGAAGGGTCGCGTCACGCGTGGGCCGATGCCCTGTACGCGGCCGTCACCCGCGAAATCCCACAGGTACACAACGTCGGGCTCCGGGTCGGCCACGTACAGGTCGACCGGGTCGCCGGCCGGAACGGTCCGCGGAACGACCGACGGCTCCGGCGGCGGGTCGGACGCAACGAGAGCCCGGGTGCCGCCGATGCCCGTCGCCAGCGGCTCCGTCTCCCCGTCATGGTATGTTACCGATCCCGAAATCCGGAGGGCGGTCGCCCCGGTTCCGACGGGGTCCAGACGGACGCCGACCGGCGGCGTTGCGACGAGTGAGTCTGGCGCCCCCTCGACGGGGTACTCGACGGTGAGCGACAGCGAGCGACCACGCCGCGACCGGCCGCGGTCGGCAACCTCGTACTCCCCGTCGTCAGCCGATATCTCCAGGTCGCCGAGACGCACAACGCCCGGCGACGTGGCCGTCACGGTCAGGTCGAGCGCGGCGACGGCTTCCTCCCTTGTAGCGACGTCGAACCCGAACTGGAGCCAGTTGTCGGGGCCCGACGCGGTCACTTCTCTGGGGATCGACTGCACCGACGGGCGGGGCGCGTCCGGGTCGGGGTACCCCGTGGCCAGGTTCTCGGGCAGGGCGATCTCGTAGGGCCCGGCGACCCGTTCGTCGAGCCAGCCGTCGAAGCGGGCAGCAGCGGCCTCGGCGAGGACGTCTTTGAACGTCTCGTGGTCGATCGTCGGCGACCGCGCGCCACTGTTGTCGTGCTCGTTCAACGCCTGCAGCACGTCACCCAGGGCGACCGTGCCGTTGCGCAGGTCCCGCAGCTCCCGGTCGAGCAGGAAACACAGTGCCGCCCCCTTTTCATAGACTACCCCAGCCCGTCGGGCGCCACGCAGGGGGTCCGGCGTGCTCGACCCGTCGATCGGGGACAACTCGCGGAGGCCGTAGCGGTAGCCGACGCAGTGTTCGTAGAACGTCGCAACTCCCTCGAGCAGCCACCTGTACTCGCGGGCCACGAAGTAGTCCTGCTGTGTGTGGACGTACTCGTGGGCGATCGATCCGGGTGACCGCTGGTCGAACGCGAAGTGTGGCCTGGCAGTGTCTGCGGTCGCTCCGCGCTTGGCGACGCCGTTCGACCCGTCGAGTAACGGCGACGCGTAGCCGATGGCGGGGAGGGGATCGGCGAGCGACAGCATCCCCGCGGTCGCGTCCACCACGTCGAAGTACAGGTCCGGCGGCGGCGCTGCGGGTGCGTGCCACAGGCCGGGTCTCACGTAGGTCGTCGGTACCTTCGTGACATGCCGCGTGACCGTCTCCGAGGGGCCGACGTACGACTGTCCCGCGAGGTCCGGGTGGCCGTGGCCACCCCGGGGAAACGCGAACGAACGGGCCGTCTCGACTCCCGGCGCGTCCAACACGATCCCGGTCTTCCTGACGAACCCCCATCCGTCGTCGGCCGCCCAGCCAAACGACGGAGAGGTTGTGTAGGTTATCTGGGGGTAATCGCTCCCGTCCCACAGGAGTCGCCCCTCGAGGGGGTCAAAGCCCCGGTGTGCGATCACCGATACGTCTGGCGGGAGTTCGTACGAGAGTTCGTCGAGCCCGGGTACTGGCTCGACCGAGAGCTGCACCCACACGTCCCCCGGCGCGCCGGGGAACACGTCCACCGCGTAGGTTTCGTGGACGGGTGTATCGGCCGCGGACGGTCCCCGGCGGGCCGTGGCAGTACCCGGAGCCAACACTCCGGCTGCCCCGAGCAGCGTTCCCAGGAACCCGCGGCGGTTCGGCTCGTGCGCTGTCATCGGTGATGCGCCGTCGGAGGTGACCAGCGCGTGTTGTAACTCGTGGGCCTGTGCCCAAATACTTTCCCGGCAGGGCTGTCCGGGGGATGGCTCACTCGAGCTGGTGGTAGTCGAGTTCGTGGTCTGCGTCGAGGGCGGCCTGCATCTTGTCGACCAGTTCGATGGCCGTCCGTGCACCGGCGGCACCCGCGCCGACGACCAGCACGCGGGGATCGATGCGATCGTAATCGACCGACTCGGAGGGGATACTCGGGTCTGTTGGCGGTAGGTTAGTCACACTAAAATTAGGGGCTGAACGCACTTAACCCCGTTGGCGATATCCGGCTTGAAACGGCCGTAGTCCCGGTATTACCGGCGTTTCGGCGCAGAGGGAAGCGAGTTTCTGGAGCCGAAACACACCGGTACAGTTAACCTCACAACGCCCAGTACATAGCCCATGGATCCACGAGTCCGAGAGCAGGCAGAGATCGTCGTCGACCACTCGACGGAGATACAGCACAACGACGAGGTCGTCGTCCAGGGACACCCAGTGGCGGAGGATCTCATGATCGCCATCGCGGAGCTGTGTGGGGAACGCGGCGCGAACATCTCGGTGCGTGCGTCCAGTTCCCGCGTCAACCGCGCCTATCAGAAGGCAATCGACATCGACGACATCAGCCTCTCGGAGGTCGCGCTGGCGGGCGTCGAGGAGGCCGACGTGGCTATCAGGATCCGGGCGGACGCGAACACGTTCGAGACCAGCGACGTCGACCCGGAGAAAAACAGCGTCCACGCGAAAGTGAACAAGGAACTACAGGAGGTCATGATGGAGAAGCGCTGGGTGGTGACCCAGTACCCGGCGCCGGCGAACGCACAGGACGCCGAGATGAGCACCGACGCCTACGAGGAGTTCGTCTGGAGCGCGATCAACAAAGACTGGGAGGCTGTCAGGCAGCACCAACAGCAGCTGGTCGAAATCCTCGACACCGCAGACGAGGTGCGGGTCGTCTCCGGCGACACCACCGACGTCAGTATGTCGGTCGACGGCAACCCGATCAAAAACGACTACGCCGAGCGCAACCTGCCGGGCGGCGAAGTGTTCACCGCGCCGATCCCCGACAGCGTCGAGGGCGAGGTGCTGTTCGACAAGCCGCTGATGGCACAGGGCCGGGAGGTCCAGGACGTCTCCCTCCGCTTCGAGGAGGGCGAAGTCGTCGAGCACGCCGCCGGGAAAAACGAGAGGGTACTGACCGCCGTCCTGAACACAGACGAGGGCGCGAAGCGCCTCGGTGAACTCGGTATCGGCATGAACCGCGACATCGATCAGTTCACGTACAACATGCTGTTCGACGAGAAGATGGGTGACACCGTCCATATGGCGCTTGGCCGGGCGTACGACGACACCGTCGGCGAGGACAACGAGGCCAACGACAGCGCAGTGCACATGGACATGATCGTCGACATGAGCGAGGACTCCTTCATCGAGGTCGACGGCGAAACCATCCAGCGCAACGGTACGTTCGTCTTCGAGGACGGCTTCGAGGGTTGATACGGTCGTGCGTAATTCCATAGCGGTACAGGGTCACGCACGACCGCATGACCGAGCGATCGAACTGCGCCGACTGCAGCCGGTGGGACGCCCGGAACTCGGAATACAAAACCGAAAACGTGTTTCCCCACACGGAGAAACACAGGGTATGCTCTCACTCGCGCTCGCCGGGAAGCCCAACGCCGGCAAATCCACCTTCTACACGGCGGCGACGATGGCTGACGTCGAGGTCGGCAACTACCCGTTTACGACAATCGACGCCAACCGGGGCGTGAGCTACGCCCGGACGCGTTGCCCCTGTCTCGACCGCGACCGCCGCTGTGACAGCGACAACTGCCGGGACGGCAAACGGTACGTCCCGTTCGAACTGTACGACGTCGCCGGCCTCGTTCCCGGCGCCCACGAGGGCCGCGGCCTCGGGAACCAGTTCCTCGACGAACTGACCGACGCCGACGCAATCCTCCACGTCGTCGACGCTGCCGGCGCCACCGACGCGGAGGGCGAACCCGTCGAGGTCGGCGAGCACGACCCCGTCGAGGACGTCGACTTCGTCGAGGAAGAGATGGACCGCTGGCTTGCCTCGATTCTCGAACGCAACTGGGAGACAATCGAGCGCCAGTCGCGCTCGCCGGAGTTCGACATCGACGACGCGCTGACGGAGATGCTCACCGGCGTCGGCGCCACCGAACTCGACGTCGCCCGCATCCTCCGCAGCGTCGACTACCCCGAGGATCCCCGCGAGTGGACCGGCGAACACCGCCGCGCGCTCGCCGGCGACCTCCGGGAGCGCACCAAGCCCATCGTTGTCGTCGCCAACAAGGCAGACATCGCCCCCGACGGCACCATCGAGCGCCTCCAGGACGCGGCAGACATCGTCGTCCCCGCCACGGCGAACGGCGAACTCGCCCTCCGGCGCGGCACTGAGGCCGGCCTCGTTGAATACGACCCCGGCGACGACAGCTTCTCCCTCGACGCCGGCGTCAGCGACGAGCAACGCGAGGGCCTCGAAGCAGTCCGGACGGTCATCGAGGAGTACGGCGACACCGG
>PXQK01000008.1:7926-10871 GCA_003022085.1 Halobacteriales archaeon QH_10_65_19
GTCGACCTCGCCTACGCCGTCCACTCGGACATCGGCGACGGCTACCTCCACGCCGTCGACGCCCGCGACGGCCGCAAGATCGGCGACGACCACGAACTCGGCGAGGGCGACGTCATCAAGATCGTCAGCACCGCGAACTAGAGTGCGATAGCGCGCCACTCGGGGGTGCAGATCCTTCTGCGTCGAGCTGACCGCGATCGGCACGCATCCAGGTCCTACCGCCCACTTTCTTGTCGCTGGCCGTCGGACCCTCACCTATGGAAATCGCAATCATCAGCGACCCGCACATCCCGTCGCGTGCACAGGCGATCCCCGAGGCGTTCGCCGAACGCATCCGCGAGGCGGACCACGTGATCCACGCCGGCGACTTCGACTCGAAGGGCGCGCTCGCGGACCAGCGCGAGCTGGTGGGGGAGATGACTGCCGTCCACGGCAACATGGATCCGGAGATCGGCCTGCCTTCCCTGGCGAGGGCCGAACTCGGCGGCGTCGAGTTCGTCGTCACCCACGGCACGGGCTCGCCGGCCGGGTGGGAGCAGCGCGTCGCCGACACCGTCGACGAGCACGCCGAGTCCGACGACGCGGTGGGTGTCGCCGGCCACACCCACGAACAGGTCGACACAACCCACGACGGGGTCCGTCTGCTCAACCCCGGCAGCGTCACCGGCGCGCAACCCGCCAGCGAGACGACGATGCTTACCGCGATTGCCGAGGGCGGGGATCTCGACATTTCGGTTCACCGGCTTTGATAGTGATTATTGTGACTGTTTATCGGGTCAATCGCACGCAGCCGTGCGGTCGATCCCGTAACGACTCACAATAATCACTATGATACGGTCGTGCATGAGTTTCCGCGTGACGCACTGGCGTTCACCAGGAAGCGTCCGATCGGGCGGCCAGGAGAGGCCACCGATACCACGATGAGCGACAGCCCTATCCAGACCGCAACCGCACCGCAGGAAGATGTCTGCCGCCTGGCGGCTGTGAAGACCGGAGACAGTGGTTCTGGCGTAAATTTGCTGTCTTAAACGGTGGTTAGTTCGGGCAGCAGCGTTTCCATAGGTGATGTCGACCGGACTGTCCTGACGGTACCGGCGCGCTCCGGGCTGATCAGCCGGAGTCCCAGTACCGTGTCCGGGAGATCGACGGTACTCCGGGGGTCGTCACCTCTTTGAGCGGCGCGGATGCACCGACAGGTATGAACGACGCGGACCGTGCGGCGCTGGCCGAGCAGTACGCCGACGCCGACAACCTCGACGCGCGGATCCAACTGCACGAAATGTACGACACCGCCGACCGGATCCCCAGCGGCTGGGACCTGCTACTGACGGACTTCTCGGCCGGGATGGCAACTCGGCCGCCACTCCGAGGACGTCCGCCGGTACGAACGCGACTCTGGGCTCCACGTCCCCGACCTGGAGCCGCTGGTGGCCTACGCCGCCTCGCTGCCGGGCGTGACCGACGAGCAGGTGGCCGAGTTCGGGGCGCTGGCCGACGACCGCCTCGCCGACGGGCCGCTGGAGATCCGGAAGTCCATGGGACTGTTCATCGCCCGGACGCGGTGACGCCGGCGCGATGATCCCGCCCCCCACTCGTTCGATGTTCACTCCTGGTCCGGCCCGTACCCGCTCTCCCGCATGTAGGCGTCGAGTTTCTCCGCCATCGCCTCCGCGAACGCGTCGTCGTTGATCGGGTGGTCCAGTTCGATCAGTTCGACGGTTCCCCGGTCGACGTGCGCCCGGAGCGCGTCGAACAGTGCGTCGTCGGCCTCGGGATCGTAGAAGTCCTCGCCCTCGACGTCGATCATCGAGACGCCGCCCAGCGGGAGGAACAGCGCGGTCGGTCCGGTCGCGGCGTTGAGTTTCCCGGCGATGATCTCCCCGAGTTCGGCGTTCTCCTCGGGCGTGGTCCGCATCAGCGTCACCTGCGGGTTGTGGACGTGGAACTGCCGGCCCTCGAACTCCTCGGGGACGGTGTCCCGGGGGCCGAAGTTGACCATGTCGAGCGCACCTGTCGAGACCACCTGTGGGATGCCGGCCTCGGCGGCGGCGTCCAGACGGTCGGGGCCGGCCGAGAGGACGCCACCGACCAGTTCGTCGGCCCACTCGGTCGTCGTCACGTCGAGCACGCCGTCGACGATGCCCTCCGCGATCAGGCTCTCCATGGCGCGCCCGCCCGTGCCGGTCGCGTGGAACACGATCGTCTCGTAGCCGCGCTGCTGCAGGTACTCGCGGGCGGTCTGGACGCAGGGGGTCGTGACGCCGAACATCGTGATCGCGATCGTCGGGCGATCCTCGACCTCGACGCCGGGATCGTTGGCGACCATCCCAACCATCGCGAGCGCGCCGTTGGCGATGACCTGCCGGGACAGTTGATTGAGCCCCTCGATGTCCGCGACCGAGTACATCATCGCGATGTCGCGTGTCCCGACGTATGGCTCGGTGTCGCCGGATGCAACAGTCGAGACCATCAGTTTCGGTACGCCCACGGGCAGCGCGCGCATCGCCTCGGTCGCGAGTCCCATCGCCCCGATCGCCTCGCCGCGGTCGCCGGCCTCGCGTATCGCCTCCAGGGTGGTGCCGCCAGCCTCGGCAACGTCGCTCGCGGGCGTATCGGGGTCGATTTCGGGGTCGTCCATGACGCCCGTGTCCACGAGGTGGACGTCGACGCCCTGGGCCTCGATGACGTCCCGGGCGAAGCCGATCTCCTCACCCTTCGTGTCGAGCGTACCGACGATGACGACTGCCATCGGTCAGTCACCCCCGGATGCCCCGGTCGTCGGGAGTTCGCCCGCAGGTACGATCTCGCAGTCGGGGAGGTCGGCCAGCACCTCTTCGGGACCCGGCGGGGCGTACACCGCCAGCAGGAGCAGCGGCTCCCAGCCGGTGTTGACGGTGCCGTGTTCGACCCCCTCCGGGACGAACACCATGTCGCCGGTCTCGATC
>PXQK01000009.1:0-8004 GCA_003022085.1 Halobacteriales archaeon QH_10_65_19
CTCGTCTTTGTTACTGAGTGTGGGCCCGATGATGAGAACATCCGACCGACGCTCCGTTGTCGAGAGCGCGTCAGCGATCGTCGCTGTCTCGTGTTCAGTACCCGAATTATCTACGCGCGCCACTTGACTATTCATAAAATAGTTCCTGAGGCATTTAAAATTAGTCCTGAGTATTACTTCTGAATCTCGAAGAAGCGGGCTCGGTCACCGAGGCTGGAGTAACTATTTCGAGGTCGGGAACGCGTAAACTACCCTACCCTACTCCCTCGGGGCTACGCGCCTCGGTCCTTGAGGGTAGGGCTTTGATGTGGACTCCCGGCAATCAGTCACCGGCAATCGGCTGGTGACTCTCGCCGTTCAGCGTCCCACCAGTTATACGCACGTTTACTGGTGCGTCTCCGTCCCCCGACGTGGGCGAGGAACGGAGTCTGTGTCGTCGCTTCCGGGCGTAGCGCAACCCGATGTTCTTCGCGGCGTTGTAATCCGCATTCACTTCGTACCCGCACTTCTGGCACTCGAAGTGCTCTCCGTGGCGGTTGTCGTCGTGTGTGAACCCGCAGTCCGTCCGCGAACAGCGGGTGGACGTGTGGTTTGGCTCGACTTGTTCCACGGAGACACCGCGTTCCGGGGCCTTGTATGAGACGTACTCGTACAAGCGTCGGAACGCCCAAATGTGGTGCCACTTCGCGTGTGGAAGTCGCTCTCGAATGTCGGTTAAATCCTCGAACACGATAGCGTCGCAGTCGTGTTCGACGGCCTCCGTAACGACTTCGTTGGCGACGGTGTGGATATACTGTTTGCGCCACGCTTGCTCGCGCTTGCCGAGTCGAAGCACGGCGTTGTGTGCGGCCTGCGTGCCGCGCTGTTGCATCTCCCCGCGTCGCTTCTCGAACTCCCGAATCCAGTGGTCGTACTCGTCGGCCTGCCAGAACGTACCGGTCGAAGCGACGGCAAGACTGTTGACGCCGAGGTCGATGCCGAGGACCGTTTGGTCGGGGTGCCCGGTATCTGCCGAACGTACTGCTCATAGGGCGTCGGACTGCCTGCCGGGAGAATGAACGGAAGTTCGATTCGCCCCTCAACAGTTGCCAGCGACGCTTTGTTGCGGTAGAATGTCGCGCTCCGCGTATCGTAGTCCATCGTTTCGGCGGTGAACGTTGGTCGGGAGACACGCTGTCCCTTCTTCCACCGTTCGATAACGCCTTTGACGGCTTCGACCGCGCGTCGGATGGCGGCTTGGACGAGTTGTGCTTGTAGGTCGGTCTCCTCACGGAGGTCGGAGTATAGGGCGTCACGAACCTGCCGTTTGTTGGTCTTGCAGTCGGTGTAGGAGGTGTCCGACCAACAGTATTCGGCGGTTCGGTTCGCGCAGTACAGGTATTGGTTGGCGGTTCGGTGGAGTGCGTCGCGTTGCTCGCTGGAACCATCGAGTTTCACGACGGCAGTTCGACGCAGCTCCATACTTCAGAGAGGGTCCAGGGATACTTAAACATTTGGGAGTCAGCCGGTCGGAATATGGCGGTTGTATCACACCATGTCGGTTTCCTCTCCGGCCTACTCGTTCGCTTCACTCACTCCTTGAGGCCGGAGGCTCCAGCGTCGGCCGTTCGATCCGCCCCTCGGTCGCCGGATCGAGGCCCACCTCGCGGGCGTACTCGACGACCGCCTCCCGGGCGACCCCGTGTGTCGCGACGACGTCGTCCTCGTCGAATGCCCCGTTCACGTGGCCGGTCTTGACGAGGTAGTCGGCAACCGCGACCGTGTACCGCTCGTCGGAGGCGACCGGCTCGCCGCCGACCGTGGCGCGCCGGAGCTCGCCGGCCGCGTCGTCCCAGACAACGCGGGCACCGCTGACGTGGCTACAGAGGCGGTCGGGATAGTCGTCGTCGTGGTAGCCCAAAGGCACCGCAACGAACGCCTCGCGGAGGCGGTCGCCCGGCAGTTCGACGACGGCGAGTTCGTCGTCGTACGGCGTGAGACTGTGGAGTTCGGCGGCTGTCACCTCCCCCGACAGGGGGTCGCCGGAGCGCATCGCGCCTGGCGGACTGAGGGCGACGTCGGTGTCTGCCCGCCAGCGTAACGCGTCGGCGACGAGGTTCCCCACCCGGCTCTCCGCGACGTTCGTGGCTTCCTCTGTGCGCTCGATGGGGGTGTCGACGGTCGCAATGACCTCGTCCAGGCCGTGGTCGGCCAGGGCGCTGCGGAGCCGCTCGGCCAGCGCCTCGTCGACGTGGGTCCCGTCGACCTCGTGGACCGTCGCTGATGGGGTTCCCTCGAAGGTAACTTCCGAGACGCGGCGGCCGGCCCGCCCTGGCCGGACCACAGCCGTGTCCTCGATCACGTCAGTGTGGACGTCGTGGACGTGCCCGCCGAGGACCGCGTCGGCGTCGGTCTCGTGGGCGATCCGTGCGTCGCCGCGCCCGCAGTGGGAGACGACCACGACGTGATCGGCGCCCCGCTCGCGGAGCGCGCCCGCTTCCTCGCGGACCGCAGGCACCGGGTCCCGGAACGTAATGTCGGCAGCCGCCGGATTGATCTCGTCGGTTTTCGGGTGAGCGACGCCGACGATACCGACGCTCGCGCCGTCGGCGGCGACGAGGGTCGAAGGTTCCGTCGCGTCAGGGGCGAACCGCTCGCCGTCACGCTCGGCGTTGGCACAGAGCCAGGGCTGTGGGGCTGTGGCGGCGAGGTTACGGGCGGTTCCAGGGCCGAAATCGAAGTCGTGGTTGCCGAACGTGTCTGCGTCCGGGTCGAGCGCCCGGAACACGTCCAGCGCGACCCGACCCTCGGTTGCGAGTGGGAGCGCGCCGGGCGCGGTGTTGTCGCCGCTCCCGACCACGACTGTTGCGTTGTCCCGCCGCGCCTCGACCGCGCCCACGAGCGCCGCGGCCCCCCTTGGGTCGTCCAGAACGGTCTCGAGATCCGAGTAGTGGAGGATGCGAACCGGCATGTTCTCTGACAGCCGCGCTCGACGAATCAATCTGTCGAATCCAGTCGACAGCACCTGTCTCCCGGCGAACGCTCGGCTCCCGCCATTCCGGACCCTGGAGTCCAGTCCGACGGGTATCTCCCACAGAGCCGGCGTTTCCGGCTCTGAAACGCGGGTGGGGGAGTATTTTCTCCGGAGTCCAAGGTTTAAACGAGAGGACGCGACCAAACCGTCCAAATGGGGACAGGGAACATCGAGTTTCCGGACGGGGCAGCAGCGGACGCGACCGGCCGGGGGGTGGTGCCGCCGCCGTTGCCGCCGGACGACCCGGAGGCGTGGTACGCGGCGGACGTCCAGGCCCAGTACGAGGTCTACCCGGGCGTCGTTGTCACGATTGCCCACCAGGGAGCCGCGTTCCGTTACGAGGTGCGCGAGCCGGCACGGACCGCCGCCGACCGGGTCACACTCGAAACAATCACCGAGTACTTCGCGGACGCCAACCTCGAACGACCCAACACCCGTCAGGGGGCGATCGAGACGATGCAGGCGGGGTTTGCCCCGAAACACGAGCGGGTGATCGACCGGCTCGTCGACTGCACGCCCGCGGCGCGGCGCCGCATCGAGTACCACGCGCTCGCGTCGCTTGCCTGTCTCGGTGAGCTGACACCGTACGCGCTCGACGACCGAATCGAGGTCGCCGACGTCGGCGACGACGGGATCGTCGTCCACACGGACAACTACGCGCCGGCCGTCACCTCGCTGCCGGCCGAGCCGGCGTTTCTCGACCGGTTCACGAGTGAGCGGCTCGACCGCTACACCGTCGCGTTCCACGAGTTCGAGATCCCGGTCATCCGCTACCGGCAACACCTGCTCGGCGAGGACCCGTTCACGACGAAGTACGCGGTCCGCGAACCCGACCTGCTGCCGGGCGACCAGGAACTGATCGCCGAGTGCAAGGAGCGCATCTGGGAGACGACCGTCGACGGCGTCATCACGGACGAGACGGCCTTCGTGCGCGACCGAGCCGAGACGCTGCTCGCCCGGCGGCTGCGACGGCGCAACACCAGGGCCTGGCTCGACGCACTCGCCTACCGGGTGCGGACGGCACTGGCCGAGTACGACCTCGCAGTCCCGCCCGTCGGGCGGCGGTACGCCGACGACCGGCTGTCGGATCTTGTCTACTACGTGCTGCGCGACTACGTGGGCTGCGGGCAGCTCACGATCCCGATCCGCGATCCACACCTCGAGGACATCGAGGCCAACCGCCTCGGCGAACGAATCAAGGTCATCCCGCGAGAGGTCGACAGCACCGCCGAGCGGATTCCGACGAATCTGGCCTTCAACGAAGAACAGAATTTCGTCAACGTAGTCACGCAGCTCGCGGCCTCCGACGGCACGGAGCTCAACGCGAGCAGGCCGAGCGCGAAAGTGAACCTCAGCCCGCCGGGCGTCGACGAGACAATCCGCTGTGCCGTTGCACTCCCGACGATCAGCGAGGACGGCCCCCATATCTCGATCCGCAAGCAGTCCGCAGACGTGCTGACGCCCGTCGACCTCGTGCGGACCGACAGTATCCCGACGGAGCTCGTCGCATTGCTGTGGCTCTGTTACGAACACCACGGTATCGTCCTCTTTTCGGGGCCGACCGGGGTCGGGAAGACGACCTTGATGAACGCCCACATGCCCTTTATCCCCTTCGAGGATCGGCCGATCAGCATCGACGAAGGGTCCCGTGAGGTGCGGCTCCCACACGAGACGGGCGTCTCGCTGACGACCCGCAAACACGAGAGCGACCACAAGCAGGTCACGATGGCCGACCTCATGACCGAGTGTAACTACCTCAACCCCGACGTCGAGGTGATCGCCGAAATCAACACAGGCGAGAGTTTCGACACGTTCGCCGAGTCAATCAACACTGGCCACGGGTTGATCGGAACCACGCACGCCTCTGACATCGAGACGCTGGTCAACCGGATCGTCGAGCAGGGACTGCCGCCGTATCTCCTGCGCGAGATCGATCTGGTGGTGTTCCCGCGCCGGGTCGCCGGCGAGCGGTACGTCGGTGAGGTGATCGAACTGCTGGGCGAACGCGAACACCGACAGCTACACGACGAGCAGCAGTCCGGCGTCATCGAGAAACGGGGAACCCCGGTCTACTGGCACCGGATCGCCTGGCGGACCGAGAACGGGGGTTTCGCGTTCGCCTACGACGACCTGGGGACGGCCGACAACGGGGACGGTGACGGCGACGCCTGCGCACTCCACACGCTGACCAGGGTCGCTGACATGACCGACCGTCCGTTTTCGTCAGTCGAGACGGAGTTCCGGCGGAAACACCGCTACGTCGAACACATGGTCCGGGAGGGGATCGACGACTTCGGGGCGCTGTTCGATCTGCTTGCTGACCTCCAGACCAACGAGGCTGCGACGGTTGAGCGGCTGCACCGGCAGGCCAAAGACAGGGGGGACTGATGAGCACACGACAGTACGCCGACGGGATCGGCCGCGTCGACCGGGGGCTGTACGCGCTATTCTCCCGCCACGCCGACCGCCCGACACACGACCGGGACCGCCGCCGGTACCGCGCCGCGGGGCTCGAAACCGGCTTCGACCTGTTCATCGCCCGCCTCTACGGGTTCGCCTGGGGCGTCGCACTCGTCGGGGCACTGCTCGCGCTGGTCGTCGTCGTGTTCGTGCCGTCGACAGTCACAGGATGGCTACTCGGCTTCCTGGCCGACGGGCTGCCGGTTGTCAACCGGACAGCGATCCCGTCGGTTCCCCGGCTGTACCTGGGAGTCGTGAGTGCCTGCTTTGCGGCCGTGGGTCTCCGGTGGCTCGCGCTCCGTGCGGGGCGCGTGTACCTCGGACGGCTCGCAGTCGCACGTCGCCGGGAGATCGAGCGCACGCTGCCCGGTGCCGTCCGGTACCTGCGGGTGCTGGCGTCGGGCTGCAGCGACCAGCGGGAGATGCTGGGTCGTGTCGCCGACCAGGAGGCCTACGGGGAGACCGCACGCTCGTTTCGGACCGCGCTCAACAAGGCGTCTCTCACCGGGAGCCTCGACGAGGGGCTGTCGATGGTCGCCCGGGACACGCCGTCCCGGGACCTGCTCTCGCCGTTCCTGCTGAAGTTCCAGGAGCACGCCGCACAGGGGCGGGATTCACTGGAGGGGTACCTCCGCATGGAGGGACGGCTTCTCAGCCACCGGCAGAAGCGCGTCCACGAACGCGCGAGCGGCTACCTGGAACTGGTCGCGGAACTGTTCGTCGTATTGCTCGTGTTCCCGGCGCTGACCGTCCTCATTCTCACCGTCGCGAGCGTCCTCTCGCCGGAGCTGACAGAGCGGATTTCGACCCCGCTTGGACCGGTGATGGTCCGGACGCTCCTGGTGTACGCAAGCGCCCTGTTCGTGCTCGCGGTCGGGGCCGGGGCGGCCTGGGCGGTCGTCGCGCTCCGGCCGACGGATCGCGCCTCCCCGAGCTACGAGCGGCCGGAGGGAGTGACAGCGGTCTTCGAGACGACTCCGACCAACCCCGCCAGCGCCGCGGTCGTGCTTCTGGTTCCGGCACTCGTCGTCGGTGCCGGGCTCTGGACGCTTGGCTACTCCCGCGTCAACGTCCTGTTGCTCGGCTACGCCGCCTACGGGATTCCGGTCGGGCTGATCGCAGTTCGGCGGGCCAGACGCGACGACGCGAAGGACAGGGAGATACGGGATTTCATCCATGCGGTCTCCGGTCACGTGAGCCTCGGCCGCCCGTTTCCGGACGCTGTCCAGCGTGTCTCCCGAGAGGTCGATCTCGGCCCGCTCCGTGCGGACGTCGAGTCGCTCGCGTTCAACCTCGGGCTGACGACGGGCGCCGACGAGACGGCCGACGTTCGCGCCGCAGCGCTCGACCGGTTCGTCGACCGCGTCGGGACGCCGCTTTCCTCCCAGACTGTGGGGCTCGTGGTCGGCGCACTGGAGGCCGGTAGCGACACCGAGCGTGTCTTCGAGACGCTGGAGACGGAAATCGGCCGGCTGTACCACGAACGCAAGGCGCTCCGGTCGCGGCTGATGGTGTACGTCGCCGTGGGCTGGACGACTGCGCTGCTGGTCGTCGGCATCATCGTCGCGGTGAACGCCACCGTCCTGGACGGGTTTTCGCAGCTCTCGGACGTCTCGGGTTCGACGGGCGGGATGACGCTCAATCCCGAGGCCGTCGATCCGGCACGCGACCGCGAACTGTTCTACCTGGTCGCCCAGGGGACCGTGGTCGCCTGCGGCTGGTTCGCCGGGACGGCGAGTCGTGGCAGGTACGAGGCGCTGCTGCACTCCGGGTTGCTCGTGCTCGTGACCTACGTGGTCTTCACCGGACTGGGAGTGGCCTGATGCGCGCACAGTCCCACGTCGTCGGCGTTGCACTCCTCCTGGGAATCGCGGTCGTCGCGCTCGGCAGTCTCACAGCCGGCGTTGGCAGCCTCGTCGAGTCCCAAGCCGCGGCAGCCGACACGAACCGGGTCGCCGACAGCATGGATGAGGCGTTCAAGTCGGTCGACCGGGCCGGCACACACAGCCAGCGAGTCACCTTTGCCGACGGCAGCCTCGCGACGGCCGATCGCACGCTCCGGGTCCTGAAAGACGGGAGCGTGGTCGAGACCCGGGCGGTCGACGCACTCGTCTTCGAGAGCGGCGACAGGAGCGTCACGGCGGTCGCCGGCGCGCTCGTCCAGCAGCAGGGGGCCAGCGCGTGGCTGATCTCGGAGCCACAGGTCACGGATTCGGAAGCGAACAGCGTGATCGTCGTCGGCGCACCGGCGTTGAACGCCGGCCACGTGGCCGTGGGCGGCACGGGCGGCGTCACGACGACTCTCCGGATCGACCCGACACACACCGAGCACGACCTGGGGACGGGCACCTTCGCTGTCGCGATCGAGACCGAAACGCCGGGGCCGTTCGAGCGGTACTTCGAGAGAGAGAACGCGACAACGGAGCGGCGGACGTTCGCGGGCGACGAGCATACGAGCGTCGTCGCGCGCTACCCGGGCGACCGCCAGGGGTACCTCGTTGTCCACGACCTGTCTCTGGAGGTGGGCAGTG
>PXQK01000009.1:8117-11316 GCA_003022085.1 Halobacteriales archaeon QH_10_65_19
GCTCGTCCTCTCGGGGCGGACGCTCGTACTCGACCACCCCGCCGACGGGATCGGCGGGGAGACGCGGCTGTCGCTTCCTGGGGCTGTCACCGCCGAGGAGGGGGTGTGGGCGGGCGGCGGGCCGCTCGTCGTGACAGTCACCGGACCGGCGGAAGATCGCACACTCGCGATCGGTGAGGGTGGATGAGGGGTCAGATCGATCTGCCGGCGCTCGGGATCGCACTACTCTTGCTGACAGTCACGCTGGTGATCGGCATCACGACAGCCAACGGCGCACTCGCCGGCGCGGAGCGCTCCCCGATCGAACGCACCACCGCGGTCGGGGTGTCGGACCAGATCGTGAGCGCCGACGCGCCCCTGACCGTCAGGCGGAACGTTCTCGACATGGACGCGACCGGAGGACTGGACAGCGACGCGCTCCAGGACCGATACGGGGTGCCGTCGGACGCGGCCGCCCGCATCAGGCTCGACGGCGAGGTGATCGCGTCGACGGGGACCGTGGACGGCGGGACGACAGTCGAGCGGATCGTCCTTGTCGAGAGCCGCGAGGAGCGGACGATCAGCCCTGCGTTCGAGCGCACGCGTACCGTGACGCTGCCACGGCGAAGCGCGGAGGCGACGCTCAGTCTCTCGCCGCCGGCGAACACCACCGTCAGGACGGTACGGGCCGACGATCACGTGTTGCTCGCAAACGAGAGCGGGCTCTCGGGGACGTTCGACCTGTCGCTGTCGCCCCTGGAGACAACGCAACTGCGCTTCGAGGCGCTCGGGCCGCTCGAGGGCGAGCACGTCCAGATCACGTACTACCCGTCCGACACCAGGAAGGCGATCCTGGAGGTGACCGTCGATGGGTAGAGGCCAGGCCTCGATCACGGCCGTCGAAGCCGGGCTCGGAGTGCTGTTGCTGTTTACAGTCACGCTCGGGTTCGCCTTCGGCGTGCCGGGCGACGAGCCGGCGAAGACGCGGGCACAGCTCGACACGTACGCCGCCGACGCGGCGACGCTGCTCGCCAACGAGCCGCCGCGACACGCCAACCAGACCCGACTCGCCGAGGTGGCAGCCTCGGCCGACGCGTTCGAGCGCGAGCGGGACGCGCTCGAGCGGCGCGTCGACCGGATCCTGCCCGACAACCTCCTGTTCCGGGTCAGGACGCCACACGGGAGCGTCGGCTACCCGCCGCCCGACGGCGTCGAGACCGGGACGGCAACCGTGCTGACGACCGAGGGCGACGTGACACTGTCGGTGTGGTACGCGTGACCGACGCCAGATCGACGCCAGCCGACGGACGCGCCGGGGGAACCAGGAGAGACGCCGATGGGTCCGGACGGGGACAGCTCGTCCTGGTGGCCGCCGCCGCGCTCGCGGTCGCGCTCGTCCCGCTGGTGCTCGCGTATCTCCAGCTCGGCTACCACGACGACATCCACGCGGGCAGCGGGACGGCCCCAGCAGGACAGACCGAGACGGCGCTCAACCGCGCACTCCACGACGCCGCGACCGACGTGCCCTCCGAACACAGCTGGCAGGAGCGATCAGCGGCGGTTGACGCCGTTCGCGACCGACTCGCCGGGCCGGTCGCGTCGATCGCCACCGGGTCGCTCGGCCGCGGCACAGCCGCCACCGTGAGCTACAACGTGACGCGTGCGACGCGCTGGGCGGCAAAGCACTGTCCCGGCGGTCCGGACCGGCAGTTCGGCGCGTGTCGCGCCGACCGCGGTGTGATCGTCCAACAGCGGGATGGACGGACACACGTCCTCGGCGCGGCGTTCGACGTGACAATCACGACCCCAGACCTGGAACTGCGGTTCTCGACCACGATCGAACACCGGGCGAATTACTAAGAGGGCGGCGGTCCTCCGCGGTCGTATGGGGAACCAGGGACGGGACACCGAGTTCGCACTCGAGGACGTGACGGCAGTGTTCGAATCGCGCGAGGACTACGCCGAACCGCTCACGGCGAGCGAGATCGCAGACGAACTCGGCTGCTCGCGGCGGACCGCACTGAACAAGCTCCACACGCTGGAGAGCGAAACCGGGATCGAGAGCAAGAAAGTCGGCGGCCGTAGCAGAGTGTGGTGGATCCCGGTCCACGTGTGACCTGGGCTGCCCGATAAATCGAGGGACTACGAGTCGGGAAGGTCGAACCCCCACTCCTCGGCACGCGTCGCGGCCTGATCGCGAGCGCGCTCGCGGATGCTGGCGATCCGATCCTCGTCTTCGAGGAACTCCTCGACAGCGGCGAGTCCGGTTTCCTCCGCGCCGGCCGCCTGGCGGCGGGACCCGGGGGCGGCCTCGCGGGTTCGCTCGGCGAGTTCGGGATCGCCGGCGAGGCGCTCCGCCGGCAACCCGGGGGGAACCCGTAACTCCGCAGCGTCGTGGAGCTCCGCGAGCGCGTCGTCGTCGAGTTCATACAGCGCCACGCGGGAGGGTCCAGCTGCTGCAATGTCGGCGAGCGCGCCCGCCCCGCCGCTGTCAACCCCGGTGTGGTAGGCAACAACTGGAACCCCAGACTCGAATGTAATGACGCCGACACCCTCGGCGTCGAGGAGGAGAGCGTCGCTCGACTCGAGGCGGGCGTACCCCGTCACGGAGGATTCGAGCGCCTGCGACAGCGGCGTCGCGAGGTCGGTGACGACCCGCTTCCGGAGCAGGGTGCCCTGGGGGACCCTCATGAGTGATCGGGGATGACGGCGCTCCGGAACCGGTCCGCGACCGGATCCACCGGCTGGTCGCGGACGGTCAGCGTCGCCGCTGCCTCGCGGTAGGCCGCCGCTGGCGTCGACTCGGGGGCGTGTGCGAGCAGCGGCTCGCCGGCACGGCGGGCCTCCCGGACGACGTCGCTTTCGGGCACCGTTGCGAGCGTCTTGCCCTCGAAGTACCGGCCGGCTTTCGCCGCGATCCGATCAATTGTTTCGTCGTCCGTGACCCGGTTGAACAGGACGCCGGCGACGTCCGTCCCGTAGGTCGTCGCGTACTCCTGGACTTTCAGCCCGTCGGACAGCGAGGGGATCGTCGGCTGCAACACGACGACGACCCTGTCGGCGAGCACGATCGGTAGCACGGCGCTACGGCTCCCGAGAGCGGCGGGAGAGTCGAGCAGGATGACATCCGTTCCGGTCGCGAGCCTCGCAACGACGGTCCGCAGGCGCTCCGGTTCGGCCTCCTGGAACCCCGACAACTGGGTTCCACAGGGGACGACCG
>PXQK01000010.1:0-8222 GCA_003022085.1 Halobacteriales archaeon QH_10_65_19
GCCAGCAGCCGGTGCATTTCCTCTTCGAGCTGTTCGGGGATCTTGTCGTACTCGAACGTCCAGAGGTACGTCAGCCACCCCGAGTCCTCGTCCCGGAGCCGCCTGTAGCTCGCCAGGTCGTTCTCGTAGAGGATGAACAGCGCCCGGCGGACGTCGTTGAGTTCAAGCCCCAGTTCCTCCGCGAGTTCCTCGTCGGTCACTTCGCCGTCCGGCGGTGCCGCCGCGACCGGCATCCCCTTCGGACCCACGAGTTCGTGAAGGTACTTCTGAATCACCGGATCCCCGAGGAGTTCCTCAAAAGCCATTATCTGAACTACGGGGAGTCACTCGTTTAAAACCAACGGGACGCATGCGAGCCGGCTGGTCGAGCGTGTGAGTCGGCTGGTAGAGCGTCCGAGCACTACGCGCCCAGGAGGACCGTACGGACTGCTGTGATCGACTGTACCTACTCTACCGTCGGACAGAACGGTTGCTACTCTCGACGGACCTCCTTGCCCTCCGCCTTCGGGACAACCACGCGACTGGCGTCTTCCCACTCCCGGTCGAGTTCGTTCCCCTCCAGAAGCCGGTCCAGGAACACTGCCAGAGAGGCGATCTCCGAGTGTGGCTGGTTGGTGACCGCTACGTTCCAGTCGGCCGCCTCGTAGATGTCAAACGGGACTTTCTCCGCGCCGACCGCCACGAGCACCGGCGCTCCCGCCTCGAACCGCTCACGAACCGCTCTCTCGACGTCCTGCAATGGGAGCCCGTACATCGTCAGGTGGACGACTGTGCCGTCCCAGTCGTTCAGGAACGCGACCGGGTCGGTCGTCGCCCGGACTGCGAAGGGGCCGCCGAAGCGCTCGGTGATGTCCTCGATCGACTCGCGACGCCCCGCTGCGTCGTCCACCAGAACGACGCTGTCGGCACCGAGCGCCCGGGCTGTGAGCCCGACGTGTGTCGTCGTCCGCTCGTCACGCCCCGGCCGGTGCCCCAGGCGCAACACCGAAAGCTCCGGCGTTCCACGCATGCGCCGGGTCAGTACCCCCCTCCGTCCGACTCCTCCAGCAGTGAGAACCCCTCTAGTGTGTACGCCCTGCAGGCACCACAGGAGAAGTCCTCGAAGGATTCGAGCGTCACGTCGGCGTCCGGATCGCCCCTGACCGGCGGGTCCGCCGCCCCGTCGTTGGCCATACCCGTTCTTTGTGACTCGGTTTATATAACCTGCCCGTTCCCGGTGGTCTGGCCGCGTCCTCGCGGGGTTCCGGTCACCTTCTCCGCCCTGAACGGCGGAGCTTGTCGGTGGACTCCCGTTCTGACCACTAAACCGTGGTAGGCGTGTAAATGCCGTTCACGTTCAACGTCCCCGACTTCAGGGCAAGGTGACTGGTTGCCCCTCCAGACCCAGACATGTGCCAGTTCTGGAGTAGTTTCCGGGCGATATTCTTCGCGGCGTTGTAGTCGGCGTGCCGGAAACACGGTGACGGCGGTGGCGAGAGCGGCGCGCCCACCACACAGCTCGCCGAGGTGAGTCCCGCCGACGGGAACGTCTCGACGGCCGTCCGGGTGCTCTCGGTGGGCAAACGGTCGATCCAGTACAACGACGAGACGCAGATCATCTTCGAGGGGGAGATCGCCGACGAAACGGCAAAACTCTCCTACACTGCCTGGGAGGACCTCGGCCTGGAGCCGGGCGAGACGGTCACGCTCGGCAACGCCGACGTCCGGGAGTGGGAGGGCAGCCCGGAACTGAACCTCGGGGAGTCGACGACCGTCGAGCGAGACGAGGAGACGCTCGAGGTCCCCTACGAGGTCGGCGGCGACGCCGCGCTGGCGGATCTCGAACCCGGCGACCGGGGGATCAACGTCGAGGTACAGGTACTCGAACAGGAGCGCAAGACGATCAACGGCCGCGACGGCGAGACGGAGATTCTCAGCGGCGTCGTCGGCGACGAGACGACGCGGTTGCCCTTCACCGACTGGGACCCCCGACCGGCGCTGGAGCCGGGCCGTTCGGTCCGGATCGAGGATGTCTTCATCCGGGAGTTCCGCGGCGTCCCGTCGGTAAACGTCTCGGAGTTCTCGACGGTCGAGCGGCTCGGCGAACCGGTCGAGGTACAGGAGTTCGCGCCACGCCGGTCGGTCCGCGGGGCCGTCGAGACCGGCGGCCTGTTCGACGTCGAACTCGTCGGGAGCGTGGTCGCGATCCGCGATGGATCGGGGCTGATCGAGCGCTGTCCGGAGTGTGGCCGGGTCGTCCAGAACGGCCAGTGCCGCAGTCACGGCGAAGTCGACGGCGAGGACGACCTCCGGACGAAGGCGATCCTCGACGACGGGACCGGGACTGTAACGGTCGTCCTCGACGAGGAGATGACAGCCGAGGTCTACGGCGGCGGCCTGGACGAGGCTCGCGAACACGCCCGTGACGCGATGGACCGCGGGGTGGTCGCCGACGCCATCCGCGAGCAGGTCGTCGGCCACGAGTTCAGGGTCCGCGGGTCGCTGTCGGTCGACGACTTCGGCGCGAATCTCGAGGCGAACGAGTTCGAGGAACACGCGGTCGATCCGGCCGACAGGGCGCGAGAACTCCTGGCGGAGGCGGCGCGATGAGCGGGTCGACCCAGAGCGGCGCGGGCCGCCGCGAAGTCGCCTACCGCCTGTTCGCCGCCGAGTACGAAGACGCAGACCTCTCCTACTCCGAGAGCGACGAGGAACGGGCGCCAAACTACGTTGTCACGCCGAGCGGCGCGCGGATCAACCGCCTGTTTGTCGTGGGCGTGCTCACCGAAGTCGAGCAGGTGAGCGAGGACGTCCTCCGGGGTCGGGTCGTCGATCCGACCGGAGCGTTCGTCCTCTACGCCGGGCAGTACCAGCCCGACGAGATGGCGTTTCTCGAAGCCACGGACCCGCCCGCGTTCGTCGCCGTTACCGGGAAGGCCCGGACGTTCCAGCCCGAGGACTCCGAGCGGGTATTCACGTTGATCCGCCCAGAGACAATCAACGGGGTCGATGCCGAGACGCGCGACCGCTGGACCGTCCAGGCCGCCGAACACACGCTCAACCGTATCAGTCACGTGGCAGCGGCCCTCGACCGCGACGAACGGGGCGACAATCTCCGGAACGCGCTCCGGGAGACGGGCGTCGACGAGGGCCTGGCGGCGGGCATTCCGGTTGCCATCGACCACTACGGCACGACACCAACCTACCTCGCGACACTCAGGGAGACCGCCCTCGACGCTGTGCGGGCGGTTGCGGAGACAACCGACGGGGTGGCTCCCCTCGACGTCCCGCCCGACGCGTCGGGTGACGCACGCGCCTCCGACCTCCGTGACTCCGGCGTCGATGTCGGGCGCGTGACCGACGCAGCTGCCGACGACGCGGGCAGTGACACCCCCGTGACCGCCGACAGTGATACGGGCACGGCCAGCAAACCCGAGCCGGCTGACTCTGTTGTGCAGACCGAACCTGTCGACCCTGGCGGAGAGGACGCATCCGCTGACGGACCCGAGGACGCCGAGGCCGGAGGTGAGGAGATAGGTGACTTCGACCCCGGCGAGTACGAACTCGAGGACGAGACCCGCGAGCAGATCGAGGAGGAGTACGGCACCGAGTTCCAGACCGGGACCGAGGTCGAGGAGCCCGGATCGGCCGACGTCGACCCGGGGACGTCGGAGTCCGAGTCCGAGTCGGGGGATGGCGCAGCCGCTGGATCGCCGGAGCCAGTAGCCGAGCCCGCCGGAGCCGAGCAAGCAGCGGACGACGAGGGAGAGACTGTCGAGGAGCCGGACGACCTCCAGGCGGCAGTCGTCGACCTGATGGGGGAACTGGACGACGGTGCGGGCGCGGACAGGGAGGCACTGCTCGCGGCGGCCACCGAGCAGTACGGGGCCGACCCGGACGACGTCGAGGAGGCGATCCAGGGGGCGTTGATGGACGGACAGTGCTACGAGCCCGACGAGACGACGCTGAAGCCGATCTGATGGGTGTCGAGCCAGTCCACGGCCGCCCGGCGGCGACGGTCACCGCTGACGGCCAGCGGCTGCTGGTTGTCGCGGACTACCACGCCGGCATCGAATCGGTACTGCGAACCGACGGCGTCGAAATCGAGACCCGCGCCGAACGACGTCGGGCCAGGCTACTGTCGCTTCTCGCCGATACGGGTGCGGACAGGCTGGTCGTTCTGGGCGACCTCTCCCACGCAATCGGTGAACCGTGGGACGCCGAGCGGACCGAACTGTCGGCGCTGTTCGGCGCAACTGACGTGCCGGTGACGCTGGTGAAAGGGAACCACGACGGCGTTGTCGAGTCGCTTCTCTCGGAGCTCGACCACGACGTCACGGTGAGCGATCCCGGCGGGATCCGGATCGGCGACGTCGGGTTCGCCCACGGCCACACCTGGCCCGGAGAGGCGGCTCTCGCTGCCTACATTCTCTGTATCGGCCACGAGCACCCGACGGTGCGCCTCGAGGACGACGTGGGTGGGAGGCGGTTCGAGCGTGTCTGGCTCCGCGGGGCGATCGACCCCGAACCGTTCGAGACCGGCTCCGACACCGACATTGCGGCGGCTGATCTAGTGGTGTTCCCTGCGTTCAACGGTCTGTCGGGCGGAACCTGGATCAACGTCCGTGACTCCGGGTTCCTCTCGCCGTTTCTCCCCGAGGCCCTCCCCGACGGGGAGGCTTACCTGCTGGACGGGACGCGGCTCGGGACGTACCGTGATCTCTAGACCTCGACCGCGTTCCCGAGTAGCTCCCTGGTCCGCCGGTGTCGGAACCGGAACATGGGTTCGAACCCGACGACGGCGACCGGGCCCAGCGCATGGCCGAGGGCACCGAGTGGCAGCTGGTAGCGCACCCTGTCACGGCACAGCGTCCACTCGCCGTCGGCGTAAAAGGAGTGGGTGTGTTCCCACTCCTCGAACGGGCCGTCGTGCATCACGTCCCGGAAGTACGCCCCACCATCGGTCGTTTCGCGCTCGACGATCTCGGAGGTCCAGTGCTGCCGCGGCCCCACCCCCAGCGGCCGCACCGAACACCGGAGCCGCGACCCGGCCTCGAGGACCTCCGGATCGGCCTCGTTGTCGGGACCGCGCACGTCCTCGATGCACAACCCCATCCAGTCAGGGGTGAGTTCCTCTAGCCCCCTCTCGGTCGAGTGGAACTTCCAGACCTCCGACAGCGGGGCCGCGACCCGAACTGACCGCTCGTACGTGTTCATACCCGGCATATCGGTCGCCGGAGACAAAACAGCGTCGTCGTACGGGGACCAGGAACCGTTTCCTGGTCGGACCCCGACCCCGTCAGGGCCAGACGCCGCCCTCTTTGGCGGCTCTCGCGAGCCGCTTGATCGAGACGATGTACATCGCCTCGCGGAAGGTGGAGACGTCGTGCCCCTCAAAGCCCTCGATGAGATCCTCGAAGGCCTCGACGATGAACCGTTCGAGCTCCTCGTTGACCTTCTCCTCGGTCCAGTAGAACCCCTGCCTGTTCTGGGCCCACTCGAAGTACGACACGGTGACACCGCCCGCGTTGGCGAGGATGTCCGGGAACACCGGGACGCCGCGCTCGGCGAGCACGTCGTCGGCGTCCGGCGTCAGCGGCCCGTTGGCCGCCTCGACGATCACGCCGGCCTCGAGATTCTCTGCGGTGCTCTCGTCGATCGCGTTCTCGAGGGCGGCCGGGATCAGCAGGTCGACGTCCAGCGTCAGCAGCTCCTCGTTCGTGATCTCCTCGGTCGCGCCCGAGAAGCCCGTCACTGCGCCCGTCTCGTTTTTGTGGTCTTTGGCTGTACGGGCGTCGAACCCGTCGGGGTTGTACACGCCCCCAGAGGAGTCCGAGACTGCGACGACGTTCCCACCGATGTCGTCGACGAGTTTCGCCGCGACCGAGCCGGCGTTGCCGTACCCCTGGACGGCGACCGTCGCCTCCTCGATATCCTTCTCGAGGTATGCGAACGCCTCGCGGGACACCAGCATGACCGAGCGTCCGGTCGCCTCGACGCGGCCGGCGCTCCCGCCGCTGTCCGGAGCTTTACCGGTGATTACTCCCGGGACGTTCGTGTTCTCGAGGGTCTCGTACGTGTCCTTGATCCAGTTCATCTCCCGCTGGCCGGTGTTGACGTCGGGCGCCGGGACGTCCTGGTCCACCCCGATCAGCGGCCGGAGCTCCTCCGCGTACGACCGGGTGATGCGTTCCAGTTCTGTGTCGGAGTAGTCGGCCGGATCGATCTTGATCCCACCCTTGCCGCCGCCGTAGGGGATGTTGACGGCGGCGCACTTGTAGGCCATCCATCCCGAGAGCGCCTTCACCTCGTCCCGGGTGACGCCCGGGTGGTACCGGATTCCGCCCTTGTACGGTCCGCGGTCCCCGTTGAACTGCGATCGGAAGGCCCTGAACCGTTCGAGCGTGCCGTCGTCCATCTCGACTGACAGGTTCAGTTCGAGGACACGCTCGGGGTACTTCAGTCGCTCGACGACGTCCTCCTCCAAATCGACGTAGGCGGCCGCGTCGTCGACCTGCTCCTGCATGCTCTCGAATGGATTCACCTCGTTTGCCATACCTCTAATCAAGACACACAGCCGACAAAAGAGTACCGGCACCCGTATCCGACATCTCGCACCGTTAATCAGACAGGCAGACAACAATCCGCATGAAACACACGTACACTTTTTTGCAGCGATGCAAATAGTATGAGATATGAAGCTGTTCTCGGGCAGCGGGCTCGACCCGCGTGCGGTCGGTGCTGGAGCGGCCGCCGGGGCGGTTACGATGGTGGCCGTCACGTTCGGGTTCACCGGGCTGAGCGACGTCTTCGACGTTGTCGCTGTCGTCGTGTTCTCCTTTCTCTTCGCCAGCATTCCGGCGGGCCTGGCGGTCGGGATTCTGAACAGTTCAACCGGAAGCACGACCAGCGAGGGCGGGCTCGCGGCCGTACTCGCGACGGTTACCGGCGTCCTCTGTATCGGTCTATTCGGGACAGCCAACGCCGCGGGCGTCCCAGTTGCCTACCAGTTGGACGTGCTGTTCGTCGTTACCGGGTTCGGCCTCTTCACGCTCCTGTTCGTGATCCCGCCAACCTTTCTGGTCGGCAGCTGGGCCGCTGGGGCCACGGCGAGGACAGTCCGGAACCTCCGGAACGGCGGCGAGGAGGAGTGGGGGGAGGTCGGCCGGTTCCGCGACGCCGAGGAGTGATCTCTGGGTTCGCGTCGACGAGCAGCCTTATCAGCGGGGCCGCCAAACCAGCGGGTCATGAGTCTCGAGAAACCAGATCTGTCAGGAAGCACGGCCTTCATTACGGGGACGACACGCGGGATCGGCAAGCAGATCGCCCTCGAACTCGCGGAGCAGGGGTGTAACGTCGTGTCGACAGGTAAGACGACCGAGCACGACGAGTACGGCGAGGATCGGGGGCTGGAGGGGAGCATCGAGCAGACGGCCCGCGAGGTCGAGAAGCGCGGCGCGGAGGCGCTCCCGATCAAACTCGACGTGCGCGACGCCGAGACTGTCCAGGCGGCCACAGAGAAGGCACTCGACCACTTCGGCGAGGTCAACATCGTGGTCAACAACGCCAGCGCGATCCAGCTGCGGACCGTCGAGGACCTCCCCCCGAACCGGTTCGATCTCATGACCGAGGTCAACGTCCGGGGGACGTATCTCACCTCGCGGGCGTTCATCGACCACCTCAAGGACGTCGAAGACGCCTGGATCCTGACGAACGCGCCGAAGATCGAGACCGACCGCAGCCCTGGCAGCGCGCCATACACCTGGTCGAAACTCGGGATGTCCTTCGTCACCCTCTCGCTGGCAGGCGAACTCGGCGGCCACGACGTCAGCTGCAACACGTTTTGGCCGGTGACTGCGATCGATACCCGCGCCACCCGCCACTTCGGGCTGGGCACCGAAGACGACTGGCGCTCGCCGGAGATTGTCGCGGACACCGTGCTGGAGATCCTGCGCCGTGCCCCCGCCGAGTTCACCGGCAACGCGGTGTACGACGAGGAACTGCTCCGGGACGCCGGCGTCGACGACTTCTCGGAGTACAATCTCACTCCCGGCGACCCCGCTCCCGTGTCCGCCCGGATGACCGATCCGGACTACAGCCGGTCGGAGTGACCGGCCGGACGTTCCCCGATGGACAGTACTCCGGGTTTTCGATTCTTCGGCCAGTGGTCCGTTGTCACGCAGACCCCATCGGTGGTCAGCGTCGGGCGGCGAACAGAGTACCCGGTGGTTCCGTCCGGAGCC
>PXQK01000010.1:8242-9099 GCA_003022085.1 Halobacteriales archaeon QH_10_65_19
TAGAGTGATGAACTAACGCACGACCGTATCAATCCCACCCACGTCGGCTGATTTCCCGGTTGACAGACGACGACCGGTCCTCTGTCTGCTAGTTGTTATCCTCGCCACAGAGCGGCCATACTTGTACGATCGCACGTGACTCCGTACCAGAGGGAGACTACGTCTCCCAGGCAGTCGGGCGTGGCCCGACGACGCTATGGAGCTGCCCGTTGTGCGTGTCAGCCCGCGAAACCGCCGGTATTAGGACCCAGTGTTGACAATAATCACCCACGACCGTATCACAGATATTTCAGCGAACGCTCTGTCCAGAAGTAATCAATACATAGAAAAGTACGCAACGAGAACCGTCACATATGAACACGCCAACGGACCTCAGCTCGTACATCCGGGTGTTGAAGCTCGCGAGCACCCCCTCCTGGGAGGAGTTCAGCCAGGTTGCGAAGATTGCGGGCGTCGGCATCCTGCTCGTCGGTTTCATCGGTTTCATGATCTTCCTGTTTATGAGCTTCGTCCCCGGAGGGCCGGGTTTCTGAGCGCACAGGTGATCTAAGATGGGTATCTACGCGGTCAAGACGACGGCAAGCCAGGAGCAGACAGTCGCGGACATGATCATCAACCGGGAGGAGTCGTCGATCCACGCGGCGCTCGCGCCCGACTCGGTCACCTCCTACGTTATGGTCGAGGCCGACGACAACTCGGTGTTCGAGCGCATCCTCGACGAGATTCCCCACGCCCGCGGGGTCGTCGAGGGTCAGACGTCGATGGCGGAGGTCGAACACTTCCTCTCGCCGACGCCCGACGTGGAGGGCATCGCCGAGAGCGACATCGTCGAACTCATCGCCGGGCCGTTCAAGGGC
>PXQK01000040.1 GCA_003022085.1 Halobacteriales archaeon QH_10_65_19
CGCAAACTCCCAGGTGCCATCGCCTTCCGCCTTCAGGATCGTGGCACCCGCGTCGTACAGGCCGTTCAGGAACGTTTCGTGTTCGGGATACCACTCGACGTAGTACAGCACGCTCCCGTCGACACGCGTAAGCGCCTCGAACTGCTTGACGATCTCGCTGGCTCTGAGTCGCTCTTCGAACTCCTCGTAGTCGGCTCTGTCCACCCAGAGGAACGGAATACGCGACTCTCCGAGCGGAACAAGTCGTTCGAGTGTGACCAAGCCACCGTTCTCACTACTAACGGCCCGACCGAACGGGAACACATCGGATGGGATCGTGAATTCGAGGATGAGGGTCATGCTCGCTGTTCAGCGCTACTGATTCGGCACTGTTCGGCAAATTGGCCGGGTGTCTCGTGGATTTGTCTTCTCACAGCCGCATGTAGACCGGTGGGACGGTTCCGTCTCTCTCTTTTATATACAAGATATTTATAAGCAGTTGTGTCACACGGACTGGTGACCGCTCGCAAGCCGTGACGGAACTGTCGCACAACCCTTTAGGCGAACTGTGACGATGAACACGTATGACACACGATCACTCGGACCTGCTGTGGCGGACGGAGGCCGTCGATCACGTGCTCGGTCACCGCGAGACGATGATCGGGGAACTTGGCACCGAATCGGTGCCACTCGACGAGATTGAGGGACGGATCCTTGCCGAGCCGATCGTGTCAGAGCAGGACGTTCCAGCACACGACCACGCGACGATGGACGGGTACGCCTTCGACGCCACTGGAGAGTACCCCTTCGAGCTGGTCGAGGAGGATCAGTTCCCGGAGGATGCCCCGGGTTCGATCGAACCCGGCGAGGCAGTTCGGATCGCGACCGGCGCGCCGCTGCCGGAGGGCGCAAACGCCGTGCTGAAACAGGAGGAAGCGACCGTCGAGGGCGGCAGGCTCCGGGGCGACCCGACGGAGCCGGGGACGTACACCTACGAACAGGGGAGCAACCTCGAAGCGGGCGAGCGACTGTTCGACGCCGGCGAACGCTTCTCTCCGAAAGACGGGATCCTGCTCGGGGACCTGGAACTGGATGCTGTCACGGTCTACGAGCGGTTCTCGACAGGGGTACTCGCAACCGGGACTGAGATCCACGAGGGGACGATCCCCGACCTCGACTCCCCGATGCTCTCGGGGCTCGTCCGCTCGTGGGGAGGGGACGCGACCTACGAGGGCTCCGTCCCGGACGAGTACGACCGCGTGGAGTCGACGATCGATCGGCTGGCCGGCGAGTACGACGTCGTGCTCACGACCGGCGGCACGAGCGTCGGCCCGAAAGATTACGTCATCCGCGCGCTGGACGCGCTCGGGGAGGTGGTCTTCCACCGCGTCCGCATCCGGCCCGGGAAACCCATCGCGCTCGCGCACCTGCCCGATCACGACGCCGTGGCCTTCGCCATCCCGGGCAAGCCGATCGGTGCTCACACCGTCTCGACGTTCGTGATGCGGCCATTCTTCGTCGGCGACAACGCGCTCCCGACGCTTCCGGCCACCTTCGCCCGCGACGTCACCCTCGGCCCCGAGGGCTTCGAGTACGCCGTTCCGGTCGTCCTGGACGGCGACGACGGTCGAACCGCGATGCCGCTCGGACACGAGGACTCCGCGCTGTCGGTGTACGACCGCCAGTTCGATCCGAGCGTCCTCTCCTCAAGCAGCCGGGGGAGCCGCGCGGACGGCGTGGTCCTCACCCGGTCCGCGATCGACGAGGGGGAGGCGGTCGAGGTCGTCCCCTATCCTGTGCTGGAATGAGCGATCCCTCGCTCCCGCTCCTGAACCCCGGTGAGATCGACGGGGAGCGGACGCCGGCGGCCGTCCACGGCGTCGTCCTCGCGGCGGGGACCAGCAGCCGGTACGGCCCGGAGAACAAGCTGCTCGAACCCATTGACGGCGAGCCGCTCGTCCGCCACGCCGCCCGGGCGCTCGTTGCATCGCAGGTCGAGGCAGTGACCGTCATCATCGGCCACGAAGCGGACCGCGTCCGCCGGACTGTCGCGGAACTCCCGCTCTCGATCCGCGAGAATCCGGACTACGAGACCGGACAGAGCACGTCCGTTTGCGAGGGCGTTCGGGCAGCGGCAGCCACCGAGGCCGACGCGGCGGTGATCGCGCTCGGGGATATGCCCGATGTCTCCCCGACCACCGTCGATACGCTCGTCGCAGGCTACGAGCGCGGGGCCGGCACGGCGATTGCCCCCGCCTACGACGGGCAGCGGGGGAATCCGGTGCTGTTCGACCACCGCTTTTTCGATGCACTCGCGGACGTCTCCGGCGATACCGGCGGCCGGGAGATTCTGCGTTCCGCTGCCGACGCCACCCTGATCGAGGTCGACGACCCGGGAGTGGCCCGCGACGTCGACACTCCGGCCGACCTCGACGAGTGATTCTGCCGGAGCCACCTCGCTGACTGCACCGCCGGATCCGAGACTCCCAATCTGCTCCAGCCGGGCGGCACAGAGTCACCCACGACCCTGTCAGTGCTGGTAGTCCGAGATACCGAGCACCGTGTCACACTCCGGACACGTCCATATTTTCGGGGAGCTGGCTGCGGGTGCCTGCTCCAGTCGCTTCGCCCATTCCGTGATGTCGCCGTCGCAGTGTGGACACACTGGCATACGTTCACGTGTGTTGTCCAGTGGCATCAAACTGGTGGGGATATGTTAGAAGAGTAGACGACCGGCCACCTCTGTCTTACCGGGAGCCACCGGTGGCCGGGTCGGAACGCCGGGGATCGAACCGGTAGCCGAGCCGGCGCCTGTCGTGGCGGTCGAGCTGCCGCGCGAATTCCGCAACGTCGTCGGCGTCGGCGAAGGCAAACAGCCCGTCGACGGCCGGCAGCGCCACAGCCATCCCGCGGGCCGTTGGCTCGTAGGCCGGATGCGTCGCAAGCGGGTTCAGCCAGAGAAACAGCGCCGACCGCCGCGAGAGCCAGGCCGACCCCTCCGAGAGGTCGTCCAGCTCGCCCCGCTCCAGCCCGTCGCTCACCACCAGCACGGCTGTCCGGCGGTCGACAGCACCGGGATACGAGCCCCGGAGCGTCGTCAGCGCCGAACCGATCCGGGTCCCGCCGCCCCACGCGGCCTCGGCCCGGGCCAGCGCGTCGGTCACGTCACCGACTGTGCGGCCGTCGAAGGCGTCGGTCACCTCCCGGATGTCGGTGTCGAAAAAGAACACGCGCAGCGAGCGCCAGCCCTCGGCCAGCAGCCGCAGCCACTCCAGAAGGAACCCCCGTTCGACGGTGTCGAGCACCGACTGGCTCACGTCGACCAGCACGGTCCCCCGTACGACGCTCTCTTTGGGCGCCGACTCCGGCAGTGAGGCGACCACCCCGCCGGTGCTGAAGCTCCGGCGCAGCGCCCGCCGGCCGTCGACGAACCGGCCGTCGTTCGAGGGCGTCCGCCGCCGCCCGGTCATCGTTGACAGCGCCCGGGTCATCCTGGCGACCGGATCCGCGAGATCGTACTCCGCCCGTCTGGGCACGTGCTCGACACGCGACGACTCACCGGCGGGGCTGTAGCTGGCTACCTCGAGCGTTTCGCCGCCGGGACCATCCTCCCCGGAGCTGGCCGTCACCCGCTGGCGCTGGAGCCTGCCATCGTCGGTCTCGACGCTGGCGTCGTCCTGCCCTCCGTCATCGCCCGACTCCTGGCCCGCCTCGGGTCCGGACCGGGAGGGGAGGCCCTCCTCCCGGCCGGGTTGGGGCAGGTCCGTGGCGTCGGCGAGCTGCTCCAGCATCTCCGGGACGTCGCGTTCGTCTATCCGGAGGTCGCGCCAGAACGCCTCGAAGAGTCGCTCGAAGGTGTCGATGTCTTGCTGCCGGGTCAGGAGGGTAGCTTTCAGCGCCGTTCGCACGCTGTCCCGGTCGGCACCGTCGAGTTTGGCGAGCGACCGGGTTGCGACGATTGCCGCGTCCGCAGGGACCACGACGCCCTCGTCCCGGAGCCGGCGGACGAAGCCGACAACGCTGTCCAGAACCGTCGATCTGACGTCGAACGGCTCGTCCCTGTCCGTCGGATCACTCGACCCCATGCTCAGTCCGTGGCGTCCTCGACTGTCGCTCCACCTGCTCCCTCCGCCGCGTCGAGCAGCGCGTCGATCAGGTCGTCGTCGACACGGGCGACGTCCTCTGCATCCTTGAGGACGGTCCCGAGGGTGCTGTGGAGCGTCTCGCGGTCGATACCGCCGTCATCGCCGAGCGTGGCCAGCGCCCGACCGAAGTCGAGCGTCTCGGCAACCCCCGGCGGCTTCAGCAGCGACTCGTCGCGCAGCCGCTGTGTGATCCCGCACAGTTCTGCGGCGGCCCGCGGATCCAGCCCCGGCACCTTCCGTCGGACGATCTCACGCTCCTTCTCGTAGGACGGCGGCGACACATACAGGTAGAGACACCGCCGCTTCAGCGCATCGCTCAGTTTGCGTGTCCTGTTCGACGTGATGATCACCACCGGCGGTGTCGGCGAGGAGACGGTTCCGAGTTCGGGGATCGAGACCTGGAAGTCCGAGAGCACCTCCAGCAACAGCGCCTCGAACTCCTCGTCGGCCCGGTCGACCTCGTCGATGAGCAACACCGACGGCTCCTCGCCGCCGCGCAGCGCCGAAAGCAGCGGCCGCTCCAGGAGAAACTCCTCGTCGAACACGGACCCACCTTCGGTGACGCTGCCCTCCTCGGCCTGGACAGCCAGCAGCTGTTTGGTGTAGTTCCACTCGTACAGCGCGTTCTCGGCGGCCAGCCCCTCGTAACACTGGAGGCGTACCAGGTCGGTCTCGAAGCCGTCTGCGAGCACCTTCGCGAGTTCGGTCTTGCCCGCGCCGGGTTCGCCCTCGATCAACAGCGGCTTGCCCAGGCGCAGGGCCAGCAGCACGGTCGTCACGATCTCGTCTTCCGCGACGTAGTTCTCCGCGTCGAACCGCTCGCGTAGCTCATCGGCTGTCAGATCGGCGAACGCCTCGCTCGCGGCGTCGGTCATATCACGACCGGAGGGCGGCGAGCTACAAGAAACCTCTGGGGTCGGCTCGACCCTGGAGATCGGATCAGAGATCCAAGACAGTGTCGAAGTCGTGCGGGAGGTGACCGTCAGCCTCGGTCGCGCGGTCGAGGTACGCCCGGAGATCGTCCCTGAACCGGGGGTCGGCGCAGCTTTCGATGGTCGCCGCCGCCCGCTCGACTGGCGCGAGGCCGCGCAGGTCGGCCACGCCGTGTTCTGTGACGAACACGTCCGTCTCGTGTTCCGTGTGGTCCACGTGCCGGACGAACGGCAGGATCCGCGAGATAGCTCCGTCTTTTGCCGTCGCGGGGAGCGCGACGATCGACAGGAGCGCGTTCCGGGCGAAGTCGTTGCTGCCCCCGATGCCGTTGACGACGTGCGTGCCGCCGATGTGCGTCGAGTTGACGTGGCCGTAGATATCGACGTCGACGGCGCTGTTGATCGCGACGACGCCGAACCGCCGGACGAGTTCCGCGTTGTTCGAGATCGTCGCCGGCCGCAGCACCGTCTGCTCTGCGTAGCCCTCGATCCCGTCGAACAGGCGCGCCTGGCCGTCGGTCGAGAGGGCCAGCGACGTCGCGCTGGCCACGTCCAGCAGGCCGTCGTCCAGCAGGTCGAGCGTCCCGTCCTGGATCACCTCCCCGAAGTAGCAGACCTCCCGGTCCCCGAACGCAACGTCGCGCAGTGCACCGACGACGGCGTTGCCGAGGCTGCCAACGCCGAACTGGACACAGACCCGCTCGCAGAGCGCCGGGTTCGTCGCCACCTCGTCAGTCAGGAACGCCGCCAGGTGCGAGCCGACCGCCTCGTCCGCCGCCGTCGGGTCGCGGAACTCGTAGGGGTCGTCGGGCCGGTCCGATTCGACGACCGCGACGAGCGCCCCGGGATCGAACCCGAGGCGTTCGGTTGCCGCGCGATCCCCCGGGCCGGAGAGCGTGAGCGGGCCGCGATCCGGCGGCGGCGGGCGGTGGTAGACGTCGTGCATCCGCCAGAGGTCCAGAGGCTGTGCGTGGTTAACCTCGACGATCAGTTCGTCGGCTGCGGCCACGTAGGAGGGTGTCAGACCGACCGATGTCGACGGGATCAGCCAGTCGGGGCCGACCGCCACGGCCTCGATAACGGCGACGTCGACCGAGACAAGCTGGTCGAGTTCGACCTCGTCGCCGAACCGCGAGATGTGCCTGTCGTGGAAGGCGACGCTTCGGTCGTTAATCGCCTCACGGATTGCCGGCTTCGCCTGGAACGGGTAGCGCCGCTCGACTGCGTCGGCTGCCACGAGCGCCTCGTCGATCTCCCCGCCCACGCCGCCGCCGCTGACGACGGTCAGCGACGGTTCCCGCTCCGATTCTGCCAGTGCCAGCGGGACAGCTTTCGGGTAGCCGACGCCGCCGAACCCGCTCACGGCGACCGTCGCGTCCAGCGGGATCGCCGCCGCAGCCTCGGCCGCCGACCGCTGTGGCAGGTCGCCCGCAAACCGCGCCTCTGGGCCGGCCATGCTATCGATCCCTCGCGCTACCGGCGGCCGTCCTCAACACCGTTTGTCTCATGGAGACAACGATGACGCTGCCGGATTATGTAACTTTCCACGGCCCCTCGCTGGGTCACCGGCTCGCCGTCACAGATCCTCGTCAGTCGTACCCACGCCCTCGGGCCATCCGGTGGGGCGTTCGACGCTGGGCTCGGCGTGCTCGCGTTTGAGCACCATCGGCGTCCGGGTCAACGAGAGCACAAGGTCGTCGTGCTGGTTGTAAGCGCGGAGGTCCGTCTCGACGATGCCGACGTGCTCGCGCGAGTCACTCTCCCGCTTCGAGACCACCTCCGATTCCGCAAAGATCGTGTCGCCGTGGGACACGGGCGCGTGGTGGCGGACGTCGTCGTACCCCAGGTTCGCCGTGGCGTTCTGCGAGACGTCGATGACGCTCATCCCGACCGCCAGTGCAATGATGAACAGACCATCGACCAGGCGCTCCCCGAACTCCGTCTTGGCCGCGTACGGTTCGTTGAAGTGCATTGGGTTGAGGTTCAGCGTCACGTTCGTTAACCAG
>PXQK01000041.1 GCA_003022085.1 Halobacteriales archaeon QH_10_65_19
GTGGCGCGCCACGGCGCCCGCGACCCCGCCGACCCCGACCAGCAGGAACTCGGTCACGCCGCCCACCTCGCGACGGCCCGCCCGGCGAGGACGCCGAGAAAGCCCAGCGCGTACGTGAGGCCGACGTACCCCGCCGCCGGCCCCGGCGCCAGTCGCGTCGTCTCCAGCGCGCCAGTCTCGTACCCCCAGTTGTCGACGCCGCCAACTCGAGGGCAAGTGTTATATCGTGACGTCTACACACAGGAGATATGATCGCCGGCGACGAGTTAGAGATATTCCGACACGAACTGCAAGGAATCGTCGAGGAGATGGGGGTCACTCTGGAGCGGACATCCTACTCGACGAACATCAAGATCCGACGCGATTACTCGTGTGCGCTGTTCGATGCAGACTGTCGACACATCGCCCAGTTTACCGCCGCACCCTCGCAGGTCGCCGCACTGCTGTATGCGATTCCCGCGATGATGGAGGAGCGCCGGGAAGGGTTAGAGCCGGGTGACGCGTTCGTGTTGAACGACCCTGCGCAGGGCGGGGCCGTTCACCTGCCGGACGTGATGCTCATCTCCCCGGTGTTTCACGACGACGAACTGATCGGGTTCGTCGGCAACGACGCCCACCACGTCGACATCGGCGGCGAGACACCCGGCGGTATTCCCGCCGACAGCACGAGCCTCTACGGCGAGGGGCTGATTATGCCCGGCGTGAAGGCCGTCACCGACTGGGAGTTCGACGAGGAGATGCTACGGCTGCTCACCCGCAACGTCCGCGGGGCCGAGATGCGCGTCGGCGACTACCACGCACAGCTCGGCGCCAATCAGATCGGTGCCCGCCGCTTCTCGGAGCTGTTCGAGGAGTACCAGCGGGAGAACCTCCGCGAGCACGTCGACGAACTGCTCGACTACACGGAAACGCGCGTCAGGGCCGAGATCAGCCAGCTACCGGACGGTCGCTACACCGCCGAGGACTACCTCGACGGTGACGGGATCGACCACGAACCCGTCAAGATACAGCTCGCGGTCGTCATCGACGGCGACGAGGTCACGTTCGATTTCACCGGCACCGCAGAGCAAAACAGGGGCCCACTCAACTCGAACCCGTCGACCGTCTTCGCGGCGGTAATGATGGCGATCCGCAGTCTGTTCGAGGAGAACCTTCCCCAGAACGAGGGCTTCTACCGGCCGTTCGAACTCGTCACACCTGAAGGAACGATGGTCAACCCGGACGAGAACGCGCCCATCGCCGCGACCGGCGAGATCACACAACGAGTGCCCGACATAGTCATCAAGAGCCTCGCGGATGCGATTCCCGACCGCGTCATCGCCGCGACCAAAGGGACGGTCGTGAACGTCGCCTACGGCGGCGAGGACCCGCGTGACGGCGACGAATACGTCTACTACGAGACCTTCGCCGGCGGCTACGGCGCCCGGCCGACAAAGGACGGGATGGACGCCGTTCAGCCCCACCTCCAGAACACCGCCAACAGCCCGATAGAGGAGATCGAAAAGGAGATCCCGATGTACGTGCGCAGGTACGCACTCCGACAGGACTCCGAGGGCGCCGGCCGGTTCCGGGGCGGACTCGGCGTTCGTCGCGACATGGAGTTCTACGGCCACCAGGCCTCGTTCACGGTGCTCTCCGACCGGGCGAAGTTCGCCCCGTGGGGACTGTTCGGCGGCGAAGACGCCGCCCCGGCGCGATACGTCATCGACCCCGGTACGGAAGGCGAACGGGAGGTCGCGTCGAAGTCGACGACGCTGCTCGATCCGAGCCAGGTGGCGAGCATACAGACGCCCGGTGGCGGCGGCTACGGCGACCCGCTCGAACGCGACCCGGAGCTGGTCCTGCAAGACGTCGTCAACGGCAAGGTGTCAGCGGAGAAGGCCCGTTCGGTCTACGGCGTGGTGGTCGACCGTGAGAACCGGGACGTCGACCGCGAAGCGACCGAGCGCACCCGGCGGGAACTGCAAAGCGAGGCAGGCGGCGAGGTCACGGCCGACGGGGGTGAGTCGCTGTGAGCATCAGCGTGGGAGTCGACATCGGTGGCACGTTCACCGACATCGTCCTCTACGACGAGAACACCGATCGCGTGTACACGACGAAGACCCCGTCGACCCCCGACGAGTTCGAGCGGGGCGTGACCAACGGCATCGAGAAGATCCTCGACGAGACCGGTGAACGGGCAGACGACATCACGTTCCTGAGCCACGGGACGACCGTCGGGACGAACGCGGTTCTGGAGGGCGAACTCCCGAAGATCGGTCTCATCACGAACGAGGGGCTCCGCGACGTTATCGAGATAGGCGACCAGACTCGACCGGAACTGTACAATCTGTTCACCGACAAACCCCCCGCCGTCATCCCACGGTACCTCCGCAAGGAGGTTCCCGGTCGGTTGGACCAGGCGGGTACCGAAATCGAACCGCTCGACGAAGACGCGGCCAGGGACACCATCGCCGAACTCGTCGACGAGGACGTCGAGTCAATCGTCGTCTCGCTGCTGTACTCGTATCTCAACGACAGCCACGAGCAGCAGATCGGGTCGCTCATCGAGGAGCAGATCGACGATACCCCCTACTCGCTGTCGTCGGACGTACACCCCGAAATCCGCGAGTACGAACGGACGATCACCACCGTCCTGAACGAGGCCGTCAAGGTGAAGATCCGCGACTACATCGAGAGCCTCGCGTCCGACCTCAGGGAGATGGGGCTCGACGTCCCACTGAACATCATGCACATCGGCGGCGGCGCGCTCAGGGCCGAGCAGGCTATCGAGAGCGCCATCCGGACCGTGCTGTCAGGGCCGGCGGCAGGCGCGGTGGCGACGCTCGACACCAGCGAGCGCGAGGGGTATTCCAACGCCATCGGCATGGACATGGGCGGCACGAGCACGGACGTCAGCATCGTTCGTGACGGCGAGATCATACGGACAACAGAGGGCGAGATCAACAACCTGCCGATCAACACGCCGATGATCGACCTCAGTACGGTCGGCGCGGGCGGCGGGAGCATCGCCTGGATCGACGACGGCGGGGCGCTCCGCGTCGGTCCCGAGAGCGCCGGGGCGGATCCCGGGCCGATCTGTTATGACCGCGGCGGGGAACGAACGACGCTCACGGACGCGAACCTCCTGCTGGGCAGGATCAACCCGGAGAACTTCCTCGGTGGTGACATCGACATCGTCGCGGACAGGACCCGCGAGCTGTTCGACGAACAGATCGCCGGACCGCTGGGGCAGTCTGTCGAGGAGGCGGCCCAGAGTGTCGTCGACGTGGCGAACGCGGGCCTGACCCGGCAGCTCCGACGGGTGACCGTCGAACGGGGTGAGGATCCCGGCGAGTACGCGCTCGTCGCGTTCGGTGGGGCCGGTCCCCTGCACGCCGTCGACGTGGCCAAATCGCTGGACATGGAGGGCGTTCTGGTCCCGAACAACCCAGGCGTGTTCTCGGCCAACGGCCTTCTTGTCGCCGACGTTCGCGTCGACGAATCCCACACATACATGAAGACAAACTTCGACGAGTCAGTCATCAACGAGCAGTTCGACGACCTCGTCGGCGAGGTCTACGACCGGTTCACCGAGCAAGGGTTCCAGCAGGACGAGGTGATCGTCGAACGAGCCCTGGACATGCGCTACCAGGGACAGTCCTACGAACTGACAGTGGCGGTCGCCGGCTCGGAGGGCGTCATCGACGAGGAGACGTACCGCCAGACCGAGAAGAAGTTCCACGAGAAACACCGGCGGCTGTACGGCCACGCCCGCCCCGACGAGACAGTAGAGATGGTCACCGTTCGGGCCTCGGGCACCGTTCGCTCTGCGAGCCCAGACCACCGTGCTGAACCGGCCGACACGGAGCCGCTCACCGGGACCCGCGAGGCCTACTTCCCGGACGTCGGGTTCGTCGAAACCGACATCTACGACCGCGCTGCCTTCTCGCCCGACGACCGCGTCCAGGGGCCGGCGATCATCGAGGAATCGAGTTCGACGATCGTCGTCCCGCCGGGCGGGAGTGTGGCAATCACCGAGTACGGGAACCTCCTGATCGGCTGACTGTGGGATGACGCGTCCGCACGCGGCGAGTGAAAGAGAACGAAGACTTATGTTCCATCTATTCTGACAACGGACATGGTCGACAGATTTGCCCGCCGGTCGTCACCGGACAACTTCCCTGACATTTCCGAACCCACTCTGGGCGAGTACCAGGAACGGTCGATAATCAACTTCACACACGGCTACGCCAGCCCGGACCACCTGCCGGCGGACGCGCTCGCGGCAGTCTCCGACGAGGTTTTTGGGGAGCACAGCAGTCGGGCGTTGCAGTACGGGCCAGCGGCCGGTCTGGATCACCTCAGGGAACCACTGGTCGCGTACCTCGAGGAACACTACGAGATCGACACGACGCTCGACAACCTGATGATCACCACAGGGGCGAAGCAGGGTCTCGATCTCGTGTGTAAGGCGATGATCGAACCCGGCGACAGGGTCGCTCTTACCTCGCCGACGTACGGCACCGGTCTCAGGATTCTCCGGAGCCACGAGGTCGAGTTTCTGGACGTGCCTGTCGACGAGGACGGGATGGTCGTCTCGGAGCTGGAAGCGGCGTTCGAGGAGCTGGCGGCGGCCGGTGAGGACCTCCCAAAGTTCGTCTACGACGTTCCGGAGTTCCACAACCCGACCGGCGTGACGATGAGCAGAGAGCGGCGCGAGCGACTCGTCGAGCTGGCAGCGGAGTACGACGTCGTGATCGTCGAGGACGCGCCGTACCGGACGCTCCGCTTCGAGGGAGAGTCGGTTCCACCGGTCAAGTCATTCGACGACGACGACAACGTCGTATTCCTCGGGACGTACTCGAAACTCATCTGTCCGGGGCTGCGGGTCGGCTGGCTGATCGCCGACGAGGGGATCGTCGACCGCCTCCTCCCGCTGAAACCCGACGGCGGAACGAACCCGATGTCGCAGGCGTACATCTCGGAGCTTCACAAGAACGGCTACGTGGAGGAACGCGCCGTCGACTACGCGGAGGTCCTCGGCGACCAGCGTGACGTGATGGTCGAGGCCATCCGCGAACACCTCCCGCAGGTAGACATCTGGAACGTTCCCGAGGGCGGCTACTACATCTGGCTCGAACTCCCGAAACACGTCGACACGGAACTAATGTACGAAATCGGGAAGGACATCGGCGTCCTGTTTCTCCCCGGGAACCTGTTCTCGCCGGGAGAAACCCACCGGAACTTCCTCCGACTGGCGTGGGCCTACGAGGACCCCGAGCAGATCGTTAAGGGAGTCAAACGGCTGTCGGACGTCATCGATGCCTACGAGGAGCGAACCGATAGCCCGTCAGCGTCGGACTGACTCGGCCAGCTCCCGCCACCGCCGACCGGACTCCCGTCCGCCTTCGAGGTACCGTTCTGGCGTGGCGGGATCCGGCGGCCGCACGGGGCCCGGATCCATGAATCCCGCTTCCCTCATCCGCGCCTTGACGATCGCGGCCGTGTGCCGCCCGAACACTTGCATGCTCCCCTCCGGGAAGAGGGTCTCGAAGGTGTGTGCCATCTTGGTCGAGAGTGCGGTCGCGCGCTCCCAGTCGCCCGCTTCGAGCGCGTCGATCAACGCCATCGTGGGCGCCGGCCCACACGAGACGCTCGATGACCAGCAGGCGACCGGCGCGTCCGCGTTCCAGGTCATCGCCGCCGGCAGGTACACGTCCATCTGGAGGACGGTACACTCCCCGTCTGCCTCGCGTATTCGTCGGACGGTCTCCCAGTACTCCGGGCCGACACTGACGTACTTCACGCCGACGAAGTTCTCGATGGGGACGAGCCGCTTCCAGGACGTGATCGGGCGTTTGAACGCACCAGGGTTGTCGTAGGCGACGATACCGAGTTCGGGGACCGCCGCGCTGACCTGCTCGTAGAAGGTCACGGTTGCGTCGGGGCTCAGCTCGTTCCACATCGGCCGGCCGAGAAGGAGTCCGTCACAGCCGACCTCCCTGGCGTATTCGGCCCGCTGGACTGTCGTCCGCGTGTTCAGCGTCGTCGGGCCGGCGAGAATCGAGATGTCGTCCGCTGCCTCGGCGGCGGTACGGGTGACGGTCCGCCACTCCTCGTCGGTGAGGGCAAACGCTTCGCCCGACGTCCCAGTCAGCATCAGTGCGTGTACGCCTGCATCTTCGAGTGCCTCGACGGTTCGTGCGGTTTCTGCAGTGTCGACCGTACTCCGCGCCGTGGGATCGTTCGCGTCGGGCGTCGCAGGCGTCGGCGCGATTGCGAAGACGCCCGTCACGTCGTCTGCTGTGAGACGTAGAGTCATACCCGTATATCGGCGTCACGGAGGGTAAGTGTTTCTCCGGGTCGACCCATAGAATCGCGCGTTGCGCGTTTCAGCCCGCGAAACCGCTATTGGGACCCGGTGCCCAAAATACTCACACACGACCGTATCACCCAAATTCGTTCCGTACCGCGCGCTCGATGCGGTCGAGTCCCCGTTCCAGGCGCTCCATGTCTGTCGTGTAACTGAGACGGAGATGGCCCTCCCCGCCCGCGCCGAACGCGGTTCCGGGCGTCGTCGAAACGCCGTACTCCTCTAGTAGTCGGAGCGCGAGGTCCATCGCCGGTTCGTCGAACGCTCGGACGTCGAGGAACGCGTAAAACGTCCCTTCAGGGGGAACACAGTGCACCTTCGGCCACTCCTCAACGCGGTCGATGACGCAGTCGCGGCGCCGTTCGTAGGCCGCCACCATCTCCTCGAACGGTTCCTGCGGTCCTTCGAGTGCCGCGAGGGCCGCCTGCTGGGAGACGCTGGACGGGCACAGGGTCGTCCCCTGCCGGATGACCTGTGCGGCCTCGATGACCGGTTCCGGACCCGCCAGCCAGCCCACGCGCCAGCCGGTCATCGCGAACCGCTTCGAGAACGAGTTTACCGAGAGCACCCACTCCGGATCCTCCGCGATAGCCCCAACACTCCTCGTCGTCCTCCCGTAGGTCAGCCGGTCGTAGACCTCGTCTGCGAGCACGTACGCGTCGTGGGCGGCGGCAATCCGGGTCAGTTCGCACACGGCCTCCTCGTCGTAAACGCGACCGGTCGGATTCGTCGGTCGGCAGACGACCACTGCGGCCGTATCGTCAGTGATCGACTCGGCGACGAGGGCGGGATCGAGGTCGAAGCCCGTCTCCGCCGGGAGTGGGACCTGTACCGGTTCCGCTCCCGTGAGGTTCACCTGTGCAGTGTAGTTCGCAAACCCCGGCGTCAGGACGACGACGTTGTCGCCGGGACCGGCGACCGACAGAAGACCCACGAGAATAGCCTCGATGGCCCCGGCTGTCACTAACACGCCGTCGGCGCCGACTTCGACGCCGTCCTCGCGGGAAATCCGGTCTGCAATGCCCTCCCGGAGCGGGTCTATCCCGTAGGTCGAGGTGTAGTGGGTTTCGCCGTCGTGTGCCGCTTGCGCTGCTGCATCGACGACGTACGACGGTGTATCGAAATCCGGCTCGCCGATTTCGAGACGGACGAGATCACCGTCGTACTCGCGTGCGCGCTCGAACAGTACCCGGATCTCCGACCCTTCGGATTCCGTGGCCCGCGCGGCGAGACGTCGGTCCGGAGTCATAGTTACTAGTCTGCTCAAACCACTATAAACCTACTGTGCCCGCTCGTGCCGATCTGATGTCCGTCTCTGTACCCGAGATGGCTCTCACGAGCGAACACACCCAAAGATTAATAGTGCATTTGCGACACTACTTGATGTATGGTACGTGTGGACAGGCGTCAACTACTGTCAGTGATCGGCGCGTCCGGAATCGCAGCGTTGGCCGGGTGTACTGGGGACGACAGCGAAGACGACGATGGCGGCGGAGGCGACGATGGAACGGCCGAGAACGGGGACGAGAACGGAACGACCGACAACGGGGACGAGAACGGAACAGCCGAGAACGGGGACGACGACGGGAGCGGCGACAACGGCTCGGCGGTCGAGGAGCGGACGATAGAGATCGGGACACTGTTGCCTGCCTCGGGAGAACTCTCGGGGATCGGCTCGACGATGGTCGACGCCGCCGACCTCGCGTTCAGCGTCGTTGACGACGAAAGCGAGTACTTCGATGTCGACGCGACGTTCGGGGACTCGCAGTCGACGCCGGAGGACGGCATCAGCGCCGCGAACAACCTCACGAACGCAGGCGTGCCCGCTGTTGTCGGGAGTGCGGTGACGAACGTTCACATCCCCGCCTCAGAACAGGTGTTCGTGCCCAACGAGATGTGTGCGTGCTCTCCGTCGGCGACGGCAGTGACAATAACCGACATCGAGGACGACGACCTCCTGTTCCGGACGGTCCCCAGCGACAGCCTGCAGGGACGCGCGATGACGCAGTACGCGACACAGGAACTCGGCGTCGAGACGGCGGCGGTGTTGCACGTCAACGACGACTACGGACAGTCACTGAGCGGGTCGTTCATCTCCTCGTTCGAGGACACTGGCGGTACGGTGCAACAGCAGGTTTCCTACGAGGTCGAGGCGGCCTCGTACACCTCACGGATCGAGCAGGCAATCCAGGACGATCCCGACCTCCTCGCAGTGGTCGGGTACGCCGAGAGCGGCATCCAGCTGTTCAGGGACTACTACGCGCAGTTCGACGAGAACCGCGACATCCTGACAGTCGATGGTCTCGACACGGGCCGCGTCCCCAACGAGGTCGGTCGCGAGATGGACAACGTCGTCGGAACGACGCCGCTCTCTGACGGTCCCGGCAGCGACGAGTTCGCCTCGATGTACCGCGACACGTTCGACACCGGTCCCGGTCCGTTCAACGCACAGACGTTCGACTCGGCGGCCGTGCTCATGCTCGCGAACGCCGCGTCTGGCGAGAACGACGGTCGGGCGATCGCCGACAGCATGCGGGAGGTCGCCAACGAGGGCGAGATGACCGTCACGCCCGAGAACCTCGCGGAGGGTATCGACGCCGCAGCGGAGGGCGAGGACGTCGTCTACGAGGGCGCGTCGAGCCAGGTAGCCTTCGACGGGAACGGCGACCTCAATACGGCAGCGTACGAAATCTGGCAGTACGCACCCGATACAGAGCGCGGCGTCGAAACTGTTCAGGAACTCGTCCTCGAGTGATAGGGTCGCCCCCACTCGATACGTCGCCAGCACGTCAGTGTCAGCCGCCCAGGAAGTCCCGTCGAACCTGCTCGTCGGCGAGCAGTTCCCGGCCGGGACCTTCGTGATGATTGTGCCCCTGTGCCAGCACGTAGCCGCGGTCGCAGCGCCGGAGCGCCTCCTTTGCGTTCTGCTCGACCATCAGGATCGACGTCCCCGAATCGTTGATCTGGTCGATCCTGTCGAACATCTCGTCGACGAGCGACGGCGCGAGGCCCGCCGAGGGTTCGTCGAGCAGGAGCATCTGCGGGTCGAGCATCAGCGCCTGTCCCATCGCGACCATCTGTCGCTGGCCGCCGGACATCGTCCCGACCTTCTGGTCCGTCCGTTCCTCGAGAATCGGGAACCGTTCGTAAACGGCGTCGAAGCGCTCCTGGTGGATGTCGTCGAGAATGTAGGCGCCAATTTCCAGGTTCTCCCGGACGGTCATCGTCGAAAAAACGTTCTCGTTTTGTGGCACATAGGCGAGTCCGTGCCGGATGATCTCCGACTGTTTCATTGCGGTGATATCCATCCCGTTGAACTGTACCGACCCACCCATCACCGTCGCGATGTTACAGATTGCCTTCATCGCAGTCGACTTCCCGGCGCCGTTTGGGCCGACGATGGTGACGTACTCCCCGTCGCCGACGGTCATATCGACCGAGTCGAGAATCTGGAGTTCGCCGTACCCCGCATCCAGGTCCTCGATTTCGAGTAGCGTCACTCGCGCCCCTCCCCGCCGAGGTAAGCGTCGATGACGCGCTCGTTCTCGCGGACCACCTCCGGCGGCCCGTCGGCCAACAGCGACCCCTGGTGCATGACCATCACCCGGACGCAGTTAGACATGATGAGGTCGATGTCGTGTTCGACGATGAGGAACGTGTAGCCGTCCTCGGTCAGGTCGTGCAACCGGTCGAGCAACCGCTCCTCCAGCGTCGGGTTCACACCCGCGAACGGTTCGTCGAGCAGGAGCATCCGCGGGTCGAGCATCAGCGCCCTGGCGAGTTCTAGCAGTTTCCGCTGGCCCCCCGACAGCGTGCCGGCGTACTCGTAGGCGAGGTGGTCGATGTCGAAAAACTCAAGCAGGTTCCACGCCCGTTCGAGAATCCGCTCTTCCTGGTGCCGGACGTTCCCGCGCAACCTGGGCGAAACGGCGTGGAGTGCGGTCTCGTTCTGTTCCGCCGGGCTGAGCATCATGTTTTCGAGGACCGTCATCTCGCGGAGTTCCCGGGCAATCTGGAACGTTCTGACCAGCCCATGCCGCGCGATGCGGTGGGTCTGCCAGTCGGTGACGTCCTCGCCGTCGAAAACCACGCGCCCGGCGTCCGGTTCGACGATATTTGTCAGACAGTTGAACGTCGTGGACTTGCCGGCACCGTTCGGCCCGATCAACCCCGTCATCCGTCCTCGCTGGACACCGAACGAGATGGCGTCGACAGCGATGAGTCCGCTGAACGACTTTTCGAGGTTTGTGACGGACAGGATCGTCTCGCTGTCCTCGCTCTCGGCCGGTTCTTCGCCAGGAGAGAGCTGTTCACTCATCGGGTGCTCCCTCCTGTTGGGTGGTCGACTCGTCCGCCGACGTCGGTTTCGTGATATCCAGCGTCGACGCGGGCTCCTTTCGATGTCCCATAATTCCGTCGGGCCGCCTGTGGATGATGAGGATGAGGACGACGCCCATCATGACGAACTGGAGCGCCGCGAGCTGGTCGAACACGTAGGAAATGAGCGGTAACGGGTCGCCGCCCGCCGTCGACGCAGTGGCGTCTACGACGCTTTCCGGGGCCCGGGGCACCTCGAACGCCTCCTTGATGACGCTCCGGACGAATCGAGGGCCTTCCTGCAGGAGGCCGACGAACAGTGCCGCACCGAGAACTGTTCCGGTGTTCGAACCGGTGCCGCCGATGATGACCACAATCCAGACGAACACGGTCAGTTCGATGAGATACGTGTCCGGTGTCGTAACACCTCTCGAGCCCTGCCAGAAGATGGCAGCCAGTCCCAGTAACCCACACCCGATGACGAACGACTTGGCTTTCACCCACTGCGTGTTCTTCCCGAGCGCGCGGGCCACCTGTTCGTCCTCGCGAATGGCCTTGAGGTTTCGACCGAACGGGGAGTTCCCGAGTCGCCGTACCGTGAAGTACACGACGATCAGCACTAGTACGACAAAGAAGGTGTAGGTCACGTTGATTGCGACCGGACGTTCGATACCGGCCCCCCCGAACGCCGAGGCGAGACCGTCGGACAGGGCGTCGAGTGGCCCGATGCCGAAGCCAGTCTCGTAGAACTCGCGGACGAGTTTCGAGGGATCGCCCGTGAGGCCGAGACCGCTGTTGCCGCCGGTGCCGAGCGTGTACCCGCCGAGGGTGAACTCCCGGAGTGTACTCGACGACACAGAGAGTCGGACGATCTCGGACACGCCGAGGGTGACGATGGCGAGATAGTCGGCCCGGAGGCGGAGTGCGGGCAGTGAGACGACGAGGCCGGCGGCCGCAGCGGCGAGTATTCCGAGTCCGATGCCGACCGGAACCGGCAGTCCGAAGCCAGGAGTCGCGGAGACGGCATCCGGGTTCACCGGTGCCGTCGTGATTCCCATGACGTAGACTGCGACGGCCATGAATCCGGCGACGCCGACGTTGAACAGGCCGGTGTACCCCCACTGGAGGTTCAGCGCGAGTCCGGCCATCGCAAACACTGCCGTCAGGAACGTGATTCGCTGGAGTGCGTTCACTTGCCCGTTGAAGTTGAATCCGAGTACGAGGCCAAAGAGGACGTACAGGGCGTAGAGGGTGAGCATGGTTCCGACAACGATCGTCGAGTCGCTGTACTGCGATTCGGCGAGACGCGTCCGGAGTTGTTCGACAACGGCACTGATCCGGTCGGCGACGGTCCGTGCTCGACTCATCCGACGATTCGCCCCCCGAACAGTCCCTGCGGCCGGACGACGAGCACGAGAATCATGATGAGAAAGGCCACCGGACGGGCGAACGTTGCCTCGGGGAGCCACACGAGTGAAATCGTGGTCGTCAGCCCGATAACGAGGCCGCCGACGATGGCGCCGTAGATCGAACCGATGCCACCCAGGACGACCGCGGCGAAGATCAACAACAGGAGCAACCAGCCGAACTGGAAACTCATCGTCCCGCGCTCAAGCACGATGAGGAAGCCGGCAATTCCGGTCGTGCTGCCGCCGAGAATCCACGTCCAGCGGATCACCCGTTCGGTCGGTATCCCGCGGGATCGCGCCAGGTCCGGATTATCGGCCATCGCACGCATTGACTTCCCGAGTCGGGTCCGCTGCAAGAGCACGTGGAGTCCAATCATGAGGAGCACGGTCACGACGATGAGAAGGATCTCGTGGGTGTTGATCTGGATGAGAACGTTGGTTCCGCCTCCCAGTGCGAACGGGGACGCGACGATGCTCTCGCCGTTCTGGAGCGCACTCCTGCTCGCTGCGACGACGGGGACGGAGTCGATACTCCCGAGAACCACTGACTCCGGTTGGACCACGAGCGAGCGCTGGCTCGGTTTGTAGAAGAACACGACGAGGTACCGCAGGAGAAACGCGACGCCGACGCTCGTGATCAGGACCATGATACTGTTCGCCTCGCGCAACGGCTTGTAGACAAACCGGTCGATGACGAGTGCGATTCCCGCCGTAATCGCTCCGGTGGCGAGAATTCCGGCGATCACCGCGAGCGGACGGGACAGCACCGAAATCCCGAGGTCGCTCGCGTAGAGATCCCCGCCGACGCCGAGTAACAGTAACTCACCGAACGCGGCGTCACCGTACCCGAAGAGCGTGAAGACGACACCCCAACCGACGAACGTTCCGGCGGTCATCGTATCGCCGTGGGCGACATTTGCGAACCCCAGAATGCTGTACGTCATCGAGAGGCCGATACCGGCCAACCCCAGTGCCAGCCCAACTGTCAGCCCGTCCCAGGTGAAGGTTGCCAGCCTGGAGTAGGTGAGCGAACCGGTCAACAGCGAGTTCACCAGATCGGCAAAAAGTATCAGAAGAGCGATGACGAAGACTATCTCCATATAGTTCGTTCGAAGTACCTGTTCGACACTCGAACGTGTGAGATTCTCTGGCATCGCTACAGTACCATAGAATCAGATCACCATAATAAAGTCTTCGTGTCACTCGGAGAATACGCCGTGCCGTGTTCCTGTACAGTTCGGAAAGCGCGGCCGAACTGTGTCTCGCAATGTCGGGTATTCTGCATTATCAGCGTCACACAGGAGTTGCCCGACGGTCGGTCTTCAGGTGTATCGAGTCCAGGATCCCCTCTGGCGCACAGCGACAAGGGAAAAAAGTATACTACTGACGTACATTAGCGAATCTATGCTTTCAGCAGGCGAATCAGCACCCGATTTCGAGCTCCCGAACCAGGACGGCGAGCTAGTTCGACTCAGCGATTGCCGTGGTCACCCGGTTGTTCTGTACTTTTACCCGAAGGCGGGTACGGACGGGTGTACGACCGAGGCATGTAGCTTTCGAGACAACTGGGACCGGTTCGAAGCGGCTGGAGTACAGGTCGTCGGCGTCTCGACCGATCCCGTGGACGAACTAGCGGAGTTCAAGCGGGAGCAAGACCTCCCCTTCCCGCTGTTGAGTGACGAAGAGGGGAACGTAGCTCGCACCTACGAGACGTTCGGGACGCCGGAGATCGACGGCGAACAGTACGAGATCGCGCTCCGGAACACGTACGTCATCGACGAAAACGGCGATATCGACGCCGTGTACGAGGACGTCTCGCCGGAGATGCACGCCGAGGAGATCCTGGAGAGCCACGCGGACGGACAGTAACGGAGTGAGCAACGATGGAGATCCCGAACTTCGAAGGCTTCCTGCCACAGGAGGGCTACAAGATTCGCACCGACGACGTCGAGGGTATCGACCTGTTCGATGACGTGGACAACACGGACGAACTGGGCAACGACGACGAATCCCCGCCGGACTTCACCGCACACCTGTTCCGATCGAACGATTTCAACATCTCGTTCATGGAGTCCGAACCGGGCGGGGTGCTCGACTGGCATACACACACGCCGCACATGTACCAGATCAACATGCCCGTCACTGGTCGGGTCGAAATCTCGTACAAGGACGAGGACGGCGAGATTCACACGGTCGAGGCTGGACCAGAAGAACTCGTGTACCTGCCGCCAGGCGCACACAACAAGGTGAAGGCGGTCGGCGACGAGACACTCCGGCTGTACGTCATCTACCGACAGATCGTCGTTCCACAGGTCGAGGAGATGGTCGGTCGGTCCGACCAGCATCCCCGAACGAATCCCGGACTGGAAATCGACACGCTCCGTGGCAGGGTCGAGGCTATCCAGAACAACGCTGTCGAGGAGTTCTGACGAACACATCTCCCGGTGTCGCCGGGATCGCGACTTCGACTGTCCAGATCGACTGTGACGTTCTTCAAGCCTGTCTCTCACCTTCGGAGGTCGATTCCCTTTACCACAATTGCGCACGCTTGTTTTCATAACCGGTTGTGCTTGTTTGAAACATGTAAGCGGGGGACAGCAGTAGACGGTGGGTATTTCTCCTCGTACGCCGGTAATTCACAAAGATCTAGCTTCGACGTTCGTTACCGCTACACATGACTGAGCCTCGCGCAGGCAAAGCACCGACTGCTCCTTTCCGTGGGACTCGATCATCACGTCCGAAGCGGGGGAGATCCATCAGATCCGGCCACCGGCCGTGGTGTATCACCGACTCGACGGAACGGGAGACGGTGTTCTCGGACTCGCTGGCGAGCTTGCACCAGTGGCTCGGGTGGAAGGTGAGACGCATGTCGTTCGACCGGTCGAAACCGACCACTGCTTCGTGCAAGGCTTCAAACGTTGGAATCCCTAATACTCACTAACTGAATGGCAAAAAAGGAGGGCCGCAGCGCTAACTCGACGGCCGCCGGCGAGAGCGACGGCACTGCCGGCGCGACGAGTCCGCTGTCGTCGGAGATACCGTCTCCGGAAGCAGTCTGTGACGACCCGAGTGCGAACGGGTACGTTGTCTGGCACCGCAAACATCTTCGGACCGACGACCACCTGGCTCTGGCGCGGGCAGTCGACGAGGGCGACGTCGTCTGTCCACTCTTCGTTTTCGACCCCTCGTTCTACGTGGAGAGCGGTATTGCGTGTGACGCCCGAGTCCGGTTGCTCCACGAAGCACTCGCGAGTCTCGACAAACTGTACGCGGCAGTGCCGATGCGTACGGTCACTCGAACCGGAGAGCAGTCCCGCGAGCACGTAGCTGTGGCGACGCCGCTCGAACCGGGCGCGTCGAACGACCGGAGTACGTCACCGGAGAGGTCGCCACTCCACGGGGCCGAGTCGCCGGGACTCACGTTCGGCTACGGTGACCCCGTGGCACTGCTCTCCCGGTTCGTCGGTCGGGGCTGGTCCGTTCTGACGATGGCGACGCCGACCAGTCGCTACGGACAGCGTCGAGACGAGCGTGTCCGGACTGTCTGTGGCGATGCTGTCGAATTCGTCTCGGGAGATGGTCTCGTGCGTGGACAGGAGTGGTCGCGGACAGAGTGGCAGAGCCACGTCGAGGAGTGGCTGCACGCCACCCAGCACGCGCCGGGATGGGACGAACACACCGTGACCAGACTGACAATCGAGAACGGTGTCACCCCGGCGGTAGTCGACGACTCGTTTGGGATTGTGCCGGAGAAGACACAGGTACCGGCAGGCACGCACCGCGCGGCGACAACACAGCTACAGTCGTTCGTCGACCGTCTTCCCGGCTATCCAGCCAACATTTCGGCGCCACAGGACGCCCGAGAGGGGACCAGCGGTCTCTCCCCGTACCTCAATTTCGGTCTTCTCTCTGTGCGACAGGTCTACCAGCACGTCACCGAACACGCGCCGTCCTGCCGTGGCCTGGAGATGTTCACCGACCGGCTCGTATGGAACATGCACTACAATCAGAAGCTGGTCGACTGGCCCGGGTGGACGGACCGTGCGGTCAACCCCGTCTTCGAGGAGTTCAACGCAGACCGACACGACCCCGAGCTAGTGACGGCCTGGAAGCGCGGCGAGACGGGGTTTCCGATGGTCGACGCCGCGATGCGGTGCCTGCGGCGGACGGGGTGGCTGAACTTCCGTATGCGGGCGATGTGCGCCTCGTTTTTCGTGCACATCCTCCACCAGCCGTGGTGGATCGGCGCCGACTGGTATCATCATCACCTTATCGACAGCGACGTGGGCATCAACTACACGCAGTGGCAGAGCCAGGCCGGTCTGATCGGGAAACCCTCACAGCGGGTGTACAATCCGCGCAAACAGGTGCGTGACCAGGACCCCGATGGGGAGTGGATCACCGGGTGGGTTCCCGAGCTGGCGGCGCTCCCGGACCAGTTTCTCGACCGGCCCGAGCGGACGCCGCTTGCGGTCCAAGAGGAGTGTGGTGTGGTGATCGGCGAGGAGTACCCCCGTCCGATAGTCGAGTTTGAGTCCCGCCGCGAGTTGTTCTGGTCGCGGTACGAACGGCTCCGACCGAAGGCAGCCCAGCGACTCGGTCGTCCAGCGATCGCCAAGCGGGCATCCTTCTCGGGAGGGTACGGTGCCGCACAGGCCATCGCAGCGGAGTACGGTGACCCTGACGCGGACGGGGGTGACACGCAGCTCTCACTCGCAGAGGTCGCTGACGACCGCGCTGCGGTCTCCCACCGCGACGATAGTACCACACGCAGTGAGGGTCACCCGGGGGAGACTGGGAGTCCCGAGGAAGACGAAGACGGCACGACACGATCGGAGAGCGAGCAGACGACAATCGGCGGGTTCGACTGATAGGACTGGTGTGATTCGGTGTAGCCACACCGAGCCCCATCAGACAGGACAGCTACCCCCCGATAGCACCGGATGGAGTATCAGTCGGGCGCTCCCGGTACTCCAGTTCCGGCGGTTCCCACTGGTCGTCGGGTTCCGTCCAGTCGAAAGCCGGGATGAGGATATCGAACTCCGGCGCGACCGTCCTCGTGTCGACGCGGGCCCTCGAAACAGTTCCACGCTCGGGGTCGTACGTCCGGGGCTCTCGCACCCGCAGTCCGGGCGAGTCTGCGAAGCCGAGAGCAGTCGGGGGGAGGTACGTCGCGTCGTCGGTGTCGACGAGATACAGCTGTTCCCGACCGTAATCGAGGACGACAATACTCCCGTCGTCGTCGGCCCGTTGAACGGCAGCCCACAGCTGGGTCTGTGACCACGGACCGATATCGATCAGGTCACTCTTCTGGGTCACGTGCAGGTTGTGTCGCGACATCGGGGCTGTCACGTCTGCTGGGTCGCGTGATGTCATGGGCTCCGGTATGGCTGTCAACATAATAACGGCTGCGCCGGACCTGTCGCGTCGACTCACCAGTCATCACAGCAACGGAGCGTCCTGGCGAGACGGAGGACACGAGGTCTGGCAACACCGGATCGGAGGATCAAACGCCGGCAACGGCAGCGTGATGCGGTGCGTGCCTAACTCGATTGTCGTGCGGGTAGACCCTCGCTTGTTCTTCCCGACAACCGGCACTGCAACAGTCAACTTCAGTATCCCCCAGGCAGTTATGTGCAACTGATCAGACGATGAGAGGCAATCAACGTGCCCTCTTGGAGGCGTTTATTCGGTCCGAGGCATCACCAGACGGAAAGTGGTGGATCGACGTTCCGGTCGGCCTCTCGGTCGGAGCGTCGGACGAGTGTGTGACTGTCGATGCAGTGTGTCTCACCTCGCGCGAGCAGGAGCTGCCAGAAGAGTTCCCCGATCATACAGGCGTCTCGTACGTGTATCACGCGGAGGATGAACAACTCGGCGTGGACAAAGTCGATGCGTTTCAGACGCTCCGACAGAAAGATACCTTCGGCGAGGAAACGGTGGTTCTCGTCGCGGTTGAGCCCGGAGACTCGTCCGTCGGGACCGTCGGCACCCTGCTCGCGTACCAGGAACTGCTGGAAGCTGACTGGGACTGGACCGTCGCCGAGCGTCTCCTCGTGAGTGACGAGGATAGCGACCGCGTCAACTACGTCTGCCAGGAACTCTCGATCCGGGCCGTTCGAGTGACGTGAAGACGTCACACACAGCGATTCGGGCACGTGATTTGGGAGAATATTCGACTCAGCGCTACAGCGGTTGATAAACGAATCATTGCTATACAGAACGCGAGCGGCTCAGGCCGAAACTCTATCACACCCAGTTCCATAAGTTCCGATAGCCTCTGGCCAAGGGCAGGGCGTTCGTTAGACATGTTCGTTTCTGTCCAGCCAGAGGCGCTAATACTCTTGGTTCCGCCAGTCTACCGAAGAGCGACTTGCCTAGTCATTCGTTGTCTTCCATCGGCCCGAAGAGGCTTTCACCAGCGTCAGCCGTGGTTGTGTTCTCCCACGAATCGCGGCCAGCTGTTGCCGTCTGGAGCTTCGAACTCGGCTTTGGATTGACCT
>PXQK01000042.1 GCA_003022085.1 Halobacteriales archaeon QH_10_65_19
GACCCGCGTCACGAGGTCATCAAGCGCGTCCACGGGCAGGTCCCCGAGCGTCTCCGTTGCGGCCCGGAAGGGCCGCGGGCCCGAGTTGACGCTACCGACCATCGCCTTGTTCTCCATCACGAACTCCCGGTGGAAGCGCCCGCCGTCGACCTCGAACTCCCAGGGCTCCGGGAGACCCAGAAGCGCCGCGACGCCGTTTGGCGCCAGCGCGTATAGGCTCGTGGTGGCGTGTTTCGCGTACCCCGTCGCCTCGTAGACCAGGTCGACGGGCTCGTACACCTCGGGGATCTTCTCGACCGGCGTCTCCCGGGAGTCGACGTACGTGCCGCCACGGTCCTCGATGAACGCGATCGTCGGGTCCGGGCGGTCCCGCCGCCCGAGACAGTAGACGTCCATCTCCGCCGTGAGCATCGTAACGGTGAGCAGGCCGAGCGACCCGTTGCCCAGCACCAGCGCGGTCTCGGGCTCCCACTCGAACGTCGACCGGGACGCGCGGGCCAGCTCCAGGGCCTTCTCCGTGATGCTGATCGGCTCGACCAGAAACCCCAGCGGCACCAGCTCCGCAGGGATCCCAACCAGGAACCGCTCCTCGCTGACGAAGTACTCGCTCATGAAGCCGTGGGCGCCGTCGATACCGCGTTCGGCGGTCTCCCCCGGCGGCGCCATATCCGCCTCGCCGCGCTCGAAGTAACCGTTCTCCCCGTCTGCGGGCGGCCGCCGGACTGTCGGCACCACGACCTCACCCGCCTCGAAGCGGGTGTCGTTCGGGTCCTCGACGACGCCGACGGCCTCGTGCCCCAGCACGAGGTACTCCTCGTCCTCGGGGAACCCACCGTGGTCCCCCTCGATCACCTCGTGATCGGTCCCGTCGACACCCACCCTGAGCGTCCGCACCAGCACCTCCTCCGAACCCGGCTCCGGCCGTGGCACGTCTAGCAACTCGGGCGCGCTCGCACCCGTCCGGATGCCGATGGCTTTCATACCCTGGCTAGCGCTCCCGGAAGAAAATATTTACCGGTTATCGAGTAAATATAGTACGGGCGACACACTCCGGGCAGACACGGCCGACCGCCGGGTACCGTGCCATTCCGCCGGCTACGGCTACCGCCGGGGGAATACGCCGGAGTGACGGCCCTCGACCCTGGGGAGTCACTCGGTCGAACCGCCCTGCCAGTGGCTGGGGGCGATGCCGAGCACCCGCACCAGCAGCATGTACGCGAGACACACGACCGCGAGCACCAGGAGTTCGACCGGGAACGCGAGGCCGTCGGCGTTGCGCCGGACGATACCGAGCACGAGCCAGACGAGCACGAACATCGCGAGGTAGTGTGGCAGAACCTCGAGGATGCGCTCTCTCATCCCGTGTGGAGCGTGGGCGGTCACCCACGAAATAGTACCGGCTCGGGTTGGGTGGCGACCGAGGCCCGCCCGAACGGCAGGTGCTCGCGTCGGATTTTACTTACCGTCTTTTTTCGCCATCAACGGCGGTCGTTTGCGGTTGCGGTGCGGTATCAGTACCGAACCTTTGTGAGGTGCTGATAATGCTTACTCGATAGCGAGTAAGTCAGAGGAACTATGAGGTTGCACGACGGAGCTTTTCCCATGAGCAGGGATTACCGGGATCTGTACGATCCGAACGCGGAGTACACGATGCGATACCTCTCGGGCGAGGCGATGGGTCTGACGTCCTCGCGCGGGCCGCGGGACGTCGAGATCACGGACGTACAGACGACGATGGTCGACGGCAACTTCCCGTGGACGCTGGTACGGGTGTACACGGACGCGGGCGTAGTCGGCACCGGTGAGGCCTACTGGGGGGCAGGCGTCCCCGAACTGATCGAGCGGATGACGCCCTTCATCGTCGGGGAGAACCCGCTGGACATCGACCGCCTGTTCCAGCACCTAGTCCAGAAGATGTCGGGGGAGGGATCCGTCGAGGGCGTCACCGTGACCGCGATCTCGGGCATCGAGGTGGCGCTGCACGACCTTGCGGGGAAGCTGCTGGAGGTGCCGGCCTACCAGCTGCTCGGCGGGAAGTACCGCGACGACGTCCGCGTGTACTGTGACTGTCACACCGAATCGGGGGCCGACCCCGTGGCCTGTGCCGACGAGGCCGAGCGCGTCGTCGAGGAGTTGGGGTACGACGCCCTGAAGTTCGACCTTGACGTCCCCTCGGGCTTCGAGAAAGACCGCGCGAACCGACACCTCCGGCCGGGCGAGATCCGCCACAAGGCCGAGATCGTCGAGTACGTGACCGAGCGCGTCAGGAACCGGGCAGACGTCGCCTTCGACTGCCACTGGTCGTTCGCCGGGAACTCCGCCGAGCGCCTTGCCGCAGCGATCGAGGAGTACGACGTCTGGTGGCTGGAGGATCCAGTCCCGCCGGAGAACCTCGACGTGCAGGCGAGGGTCACGAGATCGACGACGACGCCGATCGCGTCGGGCGAGAACCGCTACCGCGTCAGCGAGCACCGCCGGCTGATCGAGAACCAGGCGGTCGACATCGTTGCCCCGGACATGCCGAAAGTCGGCGGGATGCGCGAGGTCCGGAAGATCGCCGACTTCGCCGACCAGTACTACGCACCGGTGGCGATGCACAACGTCTCCTCGCCGGTGGCGACGATGGCGGGCGCCCACGTCGGGGCTGCGGTCCCCAACACACTCGCCATCGAGTTCCACAGCTACGAGCTCGACTGGTGGAGCGACCTTGTCGAGGAGACCGTGATCGAGGATGGTCACGTGACGATCCCCGAGGAGCCGGGGCTGGGTATCACGCTCGACATGGACGCTGTCGCGGAGCACACGGTCGAGGGCGAGACCCTGTTCGACTGATACGGTCGTATGTGACTCTGTGCCCTATAGAGTCACGCGTTGCGCGTTTCAGCCCGCGAAACTACCGATATTGGGACCCGGTGTTGAAAATAATCGTGCACGACCGTATGAGCAGACCCTCGGCAACGATCGCTCCGAGAAATGTGAGGAGTGCCCAGCCGACCAGCGCGTTATTCCGGCGGTCGGCGAGGAGTTCCTCGGCGGGTTGGGAGGACATACTCATATGTGGATCACGTAGCGATTAAATTGTTTGACCGACGGTGTTTACGCGACTGCGACATACGCGGCAGCGTACGCGGCCAGTGCCACGGTCACTGTCGCTAGTCCCGTCGACAGAACGGTGCGTCGCGTCCCGAGGCAACGGAGATCCGACGCCGACAGGCTGGCCGAGCCACAGACGATACCGATCGCCAGGACGCTGAACACGAAGTGGTACGACACCGACAGCGTCGGCGGCGGGAGTGCAACCACGGCTGCCGCATAGCCCGCGCCCAGCACGGCACGGCGGCGAACGTGCGTCCGTAACGGCTGGTCGCGTACTGTCAGGTAGACGAACAGCGCGAGCCAGACCGTCGCCAGTTCGAGCGCGAACGCGCCCAGCAGGTGTAGCGTCGGGTCGGCTGACAGCGTCACCCGCGTCGGGAGCAGTTCGACGTCGAAGGGGTACAGCAACGTCGGCGCAGTGCCGGTAAACAGATCGCCGAACGGGTGTGTGAGAACGCCGACCAGTGCGGCAGCGAGGACGTACCGCGGCTCGATCCCGATCCGCCGCGCGCCGGCGGCGACGAGTGCACCTGCGGCGACGAACGACGCCACCACCCCAGTTTCGAGTGCGCCCACGAACGCGGCAGTCGCGACGACCATCCCGGTGAGGACAGCAACGCCGCCGAGGCGTGCAACGCCGCGATAGGCGATCAGTCCGAACGCCACTCCGGCGATGCCGGCAACCACCAGCGAGTGGCTCATACCACGGTGGACGATGTTCCCCCTGTTCCAGAACGAATCGAGGAGGACACCCGGGTCGGTAGTTCCGGCAGTCGCCGGTCCGAGGAACGCGTAGCCTATGTCGGCGTCGGGGACGACCGCGAAGGCCCCGGCGGCGGCGCCGACCAGAAGCGCCCGCTCGGGCGCGAACCCGGACCGATGGGCGACCCAGGCTACAATGGCGAATGCGAGCGCCGCGTGGCCGACCATCATTTCACGTAACTACGTGCCGACCGGTATTAAGCCGTGTGCGAGACCGGGTCACACGCTGCCTGGAACGATCTGTTCTCGTCGAAAAATCTCCACGCACTCACGTCCGACACGCAGACTACGTCGGCGCAACCCACTGCGGGGCCGGCTCGCTGTCGGTAGGGTACAGCCCCGACCTGGTCCTCGCTGCCCGACAAAGTCGAGCGCGCGACGGGAATCGACCACTGGGGCGAACACCGCGAGGAACTCATCGGACGGCGGTACCGGCACCTCGCTGTTTATCCCTGAACTCCCTCGGGGACCCAGCGTGACTCACTCTCGGGTCCGCCGTCGGAGTCCTCCGGCGCACTCACGAGCACGAAGGAGCTTTCGCGGTCGCCGTTGCGGATCTGGCGCCTCGCAGCCGGCGGGATCCAGACCGCGTCGCCCCCCTCCATCGCCACGTCCTCCCCGTCGATCCGCACCGTCGCATCCCCGGAGATGAGGACGTACACCTCCTCGTGGCCGTCGTCCGTGTGGTCGTGTGGCTGGCCCTTCCAGCCCGGCTCACACCGGGCCATCGTGACGCCGACCTGGCGACAGTCCAGCGGCTCCCCCAGGAAGTGCATGGCGTCCGACACCTGCTCGACGTCGTCGGTGTTCACTTTGGTGTAACTCATTCGAACGGACATAGAACGTACATCCTAAAAAATGGCCGCCCCGACGGGGCGATGCCCAAAATCGTCACAGCAGTCCGTACGACGTAGGCGTTTATTAAGAACGGGGACGATACACCGACAGTGATGGTGGATTACACCCAGTTCGTCGAGGGCATCGTCCACGAACCGACACAGACCGAGGGCCCGGGGTTCGACCTGACGGTCAGCGACGTATCCGTGGTGACGGCCCCGGGGCGCGTCGACTTCGGTGGCGGCGAACTCGAAGCGACAGAGACGGAGCCCCACGGCACGGAGAAACGCAACGCCGACGACGACTACGGCTGGTGGCATCTCGACGCCGGCCAGTACCTCCTCGAGTACAACGAGTCGCTCGCGACCCGGGACATGTCGTTCACCCTCCAGACCCGCCAGGAGGTGCTCGTCCGCGGTGCGTCTCACCCGACCCTGCAGGTCACGTCGCTGCCGGCGGTTCCGCTTTCCGTAGGCGGCGACGGGATCAGGCTGAAGGAGAACGCCCGGGTATCGACGCTCGTCGCCGCAGAGCGCGCGTGATACGGTCGTGCGTGACTCTGTACCAGAGGGAGACTACGTCTCCCAGGCAGTCGGGCTTGGCCCGACGACGCTATAGAGTCGCGCATTGGGCGTTTCAGCCCGCGAAACCGCCGATAGTGGGACCCGGTGCCCAAAATACTCACGCACGACCGTATCGGAGTAGAAAAGTTTATGTCATCCGCCTCACAGCATGAACTGCGCACAGGTCGACTGACGGGAGGAGGGGTTGCCGTCCAGTCAACCGGGGGAGTAATCTATGCGAGCCGACATTGCCAGCGAAACGACCAGGTGTACGGAGTGTGGCGGAAAGTTGCGGGTGATCGGGACCGAGCAGGTGTGCGAACAGTGCGGGCTCGTCGTCTCCGAACGGGAGATCGACCACGGCCCGGAGTGGCGGTCGATCGACGACGGAACCGACCGACAGCGGACAGGGTCGTCACGGACACGGACCCGTCACGACAGGGGGCTCTCGACGCGGATCGGGTTCGGGTGGGGTGGGACGGCCGACAGCACCCGATCGCGACAGCTCGTCCGGATGCGCCAGCAGCACAGGCGCGCGCAGATCGGCTCGAAGCGTGAGCGAAACAGGGTCTACGCGTTCACCGAGATCCAGCGGCTCACCGCCGCGCTGGGGTTGCCGGCGTCACTCGACGAACAGTCCTGTGCCCTGTTCGAGTCCGCACAGCGGGAGGGACTCCTGTACGGCCGCACTCTCGAGGGGTTCGCCGCGGCGGCGGTGTATGCGGTCTGTCGAACACAGTCAATTGCGCGGACAATGGAGGAGATCAGCGCCGTCGCCAAGGCGGACAGACGCGAGCTCAAGGCGGCCTACGACGCGCTGAACCGCGAACTGGGGCTCCGCGTCGGGCCGGTCGATCCGGCCGAGTTCCTGCCGCGGTACGCCTCACGGCTCGACCTGACCGCCGGCGTCGAGAACAGGGCCCGGGAGTACGCCGCGGCGATGCGCGAGAGCGGCAAACTCTGCGGGAAGAAACCCAGCGGCGTCGCGGCCGCCTGCCTCTATAAGGCGGCGGTCGACCTGGGGACAGACGTCACACAGCAGACCACCGCCGACGTTGCCGGCGTCTCACGGATGACGATCCGGTCGACGGTCGAGGAACTCGATACGCTCCGCTGACCGTGTCGACGCCCCCGGCGAGACGCGAGAGACGCGGGAGACGTGGGAGACGCGGAGGCCGACTATCAGCCCGGAAGCGGACCCGTATTCGGCCGCATCGCGGGGACTTCACAGCCGCCGAGCACCGGGGATGGCAACCCAGAGGAGCGCACCCAGCGCGACAGCGACACCGAACCCGGTGCCGTCGCCGTCGTCTGTCGACTCCTCCCCGTTATCCGTCCCACCGTCGCCCGCGTTGTCGGGTGAACCGTCGTCACCGCTCCCGACGCTCGTGATCGCGTACGGGTCGTCCGCAGCGCCCGACCCCTCCATCTGCTAGAGCGTGGAACCACTGCCGGACCCTCCGCCAGCAACGACGCCGGCGCTGACTGCAACCACCCCGACGGCAAACAGGAGACCCCAGGCGGTCGGGGACCGGTTCTGTTTCATACTGATACATTTTCCCATCAATTATTTAGCTGATTGCAGGCGCTAAGCCCCCTCCCTCAAGGAGTCGTTCGAGAATCGAAGATTCTCGTGATCCCGAAAATCTCCGATTTTCGGACGACACCGCAGTCTGCGCAAGCGGACAAGAAGCGCAGTAGGGAGGGGATACAGCGTCCCCAGAAGACAGCGTTAGAACGCGACAAGAAGCGTGCGCTGTCCTACGGAACCACCCCGTCGAGACACTAGGAGTGGGTCACTCCGAAGGCACGCCTGTGGAGACTGCGCTCCCTACGGGAACATAGTAGTTCCTGCAAAGCGCGTCGGTGAACCAGGAAGCCCCACCCTCAGCGAGCGCGTTAGCGCGAGCAGGGTGGGGTAGTTCACAGATGCCGACCGGTCGCCGTACTCAACCAACGTTCAAGTACGAGGGCGCGACCAGGTGGCGGTATGTCCTTCGTCATCGGACGGGGAACGAACGACGATGGTCTCCCGACAGCACACCTCGGCACCTACAGGGCGCTCGACGGGAGCCGCGGCGCAGACCTGTGGCTGGACCTCGACAGCCCCCACGCAGTACTCGTGGTCGGCAAGCGCGGCTACGGAAAGTCCTACACGCTTGGCGTCATCGCAGAGGGACTCGGCCGTACGGCCGGCGTCGCGCCGACGGTCGTCGACCCGATGGGCGTGTTCACGCGGCTCGACGAGGAGGCAGAGAGTGAGCGGGTTCCCGCCGAAGTCGTCGACAACCCCGCAGTGACGCCGGACGCGCTCGACCCACGGTCGTGGTGTGCGATGCTGGGGCTGTCCCCGGAGAGCGGCGCTGGCGGGCTGGTCTGGCAGGCGGCCCAGGAGGCGCCGACGCTCGCGGCCATGCGCGAGCACGTCGGGACGACCGACGCGCCGGGCACGGACAAACGCGCGGCCAGGAACCACCTCCGCCTGGCCGAGTCCTGGGGTGTCTTCGACAGCAACGGGCTCGATGCCGCGGCGCTCGGCGGACCAGAGGTCACCGTTGTCGATGTCTCCGGGCTCGACGCCGCGCCGATGAACGCGGTCTGTCGGGGCATCGGGGAGGCGCTGTACCGGGCCCGTGTAGACGGGAGTATCGACCGTCTCCCCTGGCTGCTAATCGACGAGGCACACACGTTCTTCGAGGGTGTGGCACACAGGGCGCTCAAGCTACTTCTCTCGCGCGGCCGCGCGCCGGGCGTGAGTCTCGTCTCCGCCACCCAGCGTCCGAGTGCAGTACCCGAGGTCGGCATCTCACAGGCGGACATCCTCGTCTCCCACCGGCTGACCTCCCGCGACGACATCGAGGCGCTCAGGCAGGCACAGCCGACGTACCTGAACGACTCGCTCGACGACCGGATGCCCACCCGGCCCGGCGAGGTGAGAATCGTCGACGACTCGACGGAGACGATCCACGCCGCACAGATCCGCCGCCGGGACACCCCCCACGGCGGCGACAGTCCGAACGCGAGCGATGTGGTCGCCACCTGTTTTGACCGCCAGCCGTGATCAGGTACGTCCTCGCAGTCGTGCTGACGGTCGCCCTCGTCGGCATCGGATGGACGGGTCTCGAACACGCGGCCGCCCTCCGGAGCGAACAGCAGGTCGAGAACGCGCTCGCAGAGATCGACGAGGCAGCGGTCTCGCTCGTGGAGAACGACGATCCACCCGCTGCGGGACAGGAAGGGCCACGCCGGGTCGTCGAACTAAACCTCCCGCGCGACGGACTCACATCGGAGCGGGTCGAGACGTTTCATATCAGACCCGAGTCGAAGAACGTGTCGGTTGCCGAGTACACGTTCGACGGGCGCGCGGTCCACACCGTGACTATGGACGCACCGATCCGGGACGGCAACACGAACCGGACGGCAACGGCGGACCTGAGCGGTGAAACCGGCTCGATAACAGTCGTGCTGACGCTCACGGAGGACGACGACACCGAGTACGTCGAGCTCCGGGTTCCTCCGGCCGGGTGACCGCCGGTTTAAGTACAATAACGGGAGCAGTGTGGGCCGAGTCCACAGAGGATGCGATCCAGGATCCCAGTAACCCGGCGTGTCGCGTACCGCACGAACTGCACGACAGACCCGGTCCGAGCACCACACACTGTGGCGAGTAGCAGGGCGAGGAGCGGATCGTGGGCACAATCACCGGCTCAACGGCGGGGAGTTCAGACCCGCGGGAACGACACGCGAGGGCAGACCGAACCGCTCGCAGCGCTGGTCGCCGTCACCGTCGTCTGCGTAGCGGTCTCGATCTACGCCGGCTTCCTGTCCGGGGTCGTCCCGGAGCTGGGCGCAGAGCGGTCCGTCGGCGAGGGGACCTCAGAGCGCGTCTGGAGCGCGATCAGCGAGAACGGGCTCTACGACAGTGGCGACCCCCTGAGGAACAGCGTCGAGACGGAGACGCTGCCACAGGGGTACTACGTCTCGATCACCGTCACGTACGTCGGCGACGACGGCCGCCTCGTGTCGGTTGCGGCGGAAACCTTCGACGCGCACGGCGATCCAGCCGGCGTCGACTCGCCAGCGGACGCAGAACGCCACGAACGTCCGATCCCGATCAGACACGGCCCGGGTGACGTCCGGCCAGGGACGCTCAGGGTGGTGGTCTGGTCGTGAGCACCGGCAGGGCCGTCAGCACCGTCGGTGACGCCACGCTGGCGCTGCTGTTGCTGTCGGCCGCGATGGTCGTGCTCGTGACGTTCGTGGAGACCGGCGAGCGCGACCACGACCCGATGGAGACCGAGTACACCACCGAGACGCTCCTGTCGTCGACAATGAACACGACCTACTATCCCGAACGGGCGCTCGGGGAGTTCCACGGCGGTACCGTCTACGACGAAACCGACTACGAGAGACGGGACCTGCTCCGGGGACGAAAGCTCCGTCGCAGGCGGCCGAGGAGTACCGGGCCCGGATCGACGAGAAGCTCCAGGCCAGACTGGTGAACGTGAGCTTCGAGACGAACGTCTCCGCCGTCTGGGAGCCCCTCGACGGCGGACCGATCCGTGGGACGGCGGCTGTCGGGGGGACGCCGCCGGCGTACGAGGACGTGAGCGCCACGACGATCACCGTCCCGAGCGACATCTCGTCGGTCCGAAGGGAGGCGATCAACGCAGTGGAGGATCCCGACGACTTCGGCGTGGTCGCGGAGGTCGTGGCCGAGGCGGTCGTTGAGGGGTACTTGCCGGAACTCGAGTCCCAGCGTGCCCTCGAGGGTGGGGGTGTTGAGGGCGATCTTACTGCCTACCGGTACCTATGGATGGCTGACACCATCGACCTGGGGAGCGAGGCCCGGGACGACCTCGCGGAGTACCTCGAACCCGGGACGGCGAACGCGACGGCGGCCAACGAGCTGTTGATCGAGGAGCTGTCGGCGCAACTGGCGGCGTACCTCGAACCGGCAAGCGGTCCCCCGGAGTCCGGGCCGCTCGGCGACGCAAAGACGGCGGCGGCGTCGATCACGACTGGCCAAGTCACAGTAACCGTGCGAACATGGACATGACCAGTATCGACGACACCCCCAAGACGGGACGCGAACGGATCGGTCGGCTGGCGGCGAGCAGGCGCGCGCGGGTCCCACTCGCGCTGATCGGGGTCCTGCTGCTGGTGACCAGCGTGCTGGTCGTCGGCTCCATCGAGACGCGGGAAGAGCCGAACCCCGACGTGGATGCGAGCGTAGCGATCGACCAGACGGAGGCCGCTGCTGGGACGGCGCTCCGGGACGGCGCACAGCGCGCGGCCGAGATTGCGGCCGAACAGCCGCTGACTGCCGCCGCCGACAACGAGTGGGGTGCGGTACTCGACGCCGACAGGGACGGGCCGCCACCGATCCATCCGAGCCGCGCTGACGACGAACTCGCCGACGACACGTTCAAAAGCTACCTCGAAGCGCTGATATACCTCGAGGTGGGCGCCAACCTGGAGCAAACCGGTCAGGAGGTCGACGACATCAGCACGGACGTCTCCGTACCGGCGATCGAAAACGAGGCAGACTTCGCGGACGCTGTCGACCGCGTGACCCTGACCGAGTCCGCCGAGGGGACGCTCGACGTCACGGTCGAGAACATTACGCTCAACGCGACACACGACGGCGAGCTGATCGAGCAGCGGGAGATGACGATGAACGTGACAATCGCGACCCCAATCATGCAGCTGCACGAGCGCGTCAGGACGTTCGGGTCCGCGCTGAAGGCGGGGGTCACGGAGCGCGGGTTCTCCCAGCGCTTCAACGCCCGGATCTACGCAATCGGCTGGGCCCGGGGATACATGCAGAACGCCCGGCTGCCGGTCGTCGAGGTGATCGCGAACCGGCACATCGAGCCCTCGGCCAACAGCGCGCTCTACCGCACCCAGCAGGACGTCTTCGGCGCGGCCGATCCGGACCTGGGAAACGCCGTCAGGCTCGGGTGGACCTGCATGGCGCTGCAGGACGGCGGCGCGATGTTCGACGAGTACATGGACTCGAACGACCTGAGCTACGGGAACCTCTCACACGACGGCGACACCCTGACCTACCGGTACGACAACGGTACCGAGGTCGAGGCCGACGCGCCAGTAGACGGTTCGGGGACGGCCGATGGGTTGTGCGAGGGCGTAGAGTGGCTCCTCGGCGACCAGGTGACCGGCCAGCACCCGGAGGCACCGGGCGTTACGGATCTGCTCGGCAACGCACCGGGGATGAACGAAAACGAGACGATCGCGGTGAACGAGGCGGCCTACATTCCGATGGCCCGGATGGTCGAGACGGAGTACGACGACTCCTTCGTGAGCGCCATCGACCGCATCTACACGATCGAGGGCGACGCGGACAGCGCCTCGACAGTCGCCGACGGGCTCAGTTTCTCTGGCAGTGCCAGCTGTGACTTCCCGGCCAATCGGAGCGGCACGTATCGGAGTGCGGCGAGATCGAGCGTCACGCAGACGAGTATCGACACCCTCGACACCCCCGGCGAACAGTACTACGAGGCCACGTCGGTCGTCAGCGCCACCGTGCGGAAGAAACTTCGGTGCTCGGGGGAGAGCAACCCGACAATCGACACCGACTCGCTGGCGGTCGAAGTCACCTCGACGTTCTCGGAGTCCGACCCCAACCCCGACGCGACAATCGACGACGTCAACGACGTTGGCATCGACCCCTACAAGTACGAGCCGGGGGCAACCACCTCCCTCCTGCCGTCAGACTTCAGGAACTACGACGGGGCGGATCAGGTTGTGACCGAGGAGATCCTGGGTGGCGAGATCGGCACGGGTGCGCATGCCGACTGGGTGGACCGTGCGGTACCAGACGGCATCACCGAGGCGTCGGACGTCACCGGGCCGGTGGGCTCGGATCTCAACTACAGAACGGAAGTCGACATCGACCACGACGAGTTCCTCGAAGTCAAGCTCGCGGCGTCGATGGCAGAGGACATCAGATCGATGCAGAGCGACGTCGCCGAAATCTCCTACGAGTTCAGCCGGTCAGACCTCATAAGACGGGGCGACGAAAGCCCGTTCGCCCGGCTCATCGAGACCGTTAAGCGCGAAATGCGCGAGACGTACCTCGAGCGTGACGAGCCCTACCGGAGCGTGGGGCAGAAGGCCATCTACGAGGCGCGACACGCGTACCTCCGGACGCTGATCGACGAGCTCGAACTGCTCGAGGAGGGGCACGACGAGGCTATCGCAACTGTCGATGACGAACTGAACGACCTCGACTCCGGCGTCGACAACGCCCTCACCTTCCTCCAGCAGGGCGTCTCGGCCGACGAACCGGACCCAATCCCGCTCGAGTCCTCGGAGCTGACCAGGAACATCACTTACGAGGTGTCCGGCTCACCCACCTACCTCGTCGCGGACAACCTGACGAAGCGGACGGTCCCGGCCGTCGAGGCGGGCACCGAGTTCGTCCCGTTCGCAATGAAGAACAAGGAGTACGTGGACCTCCCCTACGAGCAGGTTGTCGGCGGTCTCCTCGATCGCCTCGCGAACGTTATCGGGCTCGGAGGGCCCGACGCGAAAATCGGGTTCCAGACGGCCGGCGACGTGCTGCTGGCTGGCGACCTTGCAGTCGAGACGGGCAACCACACGGAGTACAATCCATCGAACGCGTCGCGGCTGGAAAGCGAACTCGATGACTTCGAGAGCACCGTCGACAGTGCTCTCGACGAGTTCTACGGAGACGTGGCCGCGGAGACGGTGATCGAACTGTACCCGAGCGACGTTGCGAAATGCAGAATGCTTGCCCCGCCACCGGCTGGGGACGCCAACCCCGACCGGATACCGGCGAACTGTCCGTTGATCGTCGGGAACACCAGCGACGACCTTCTGGATGCGATCGACGACGCGGAGGACGCAATCGAAGAGGCCACACGGCAGGGTGTCGACGGGTTCGGAGAAGCCGGGACGGCGGTAGCGATGAAAGCCGTCGCGATCGGGCGCGGGAACGCGACGGAGCCGATTATCGACAACGTCACGGACGCAATCGACGACGGAGTGTACCGCTACGACGAGTTCGACGCGAACCACGACCCAGGACAGTGGGAGTACGTCGTCGACTCGGCTGTCCGGCCGGCAGTCACGCGCGCCAGCACGATGAAGGTCGACGTGGGAAGCCCCGAGGATGCGGAGTTCATCGACCACACGCTCCAGACGGCACTCGAGAACGTTACCGGTGAGATGATCGAGGAGCGCCTGGAGGGCCTCGGTGACGATGTGGAAGACGTCCTCAGCGAGAAAACCGAGGAGTGGGCCGGGAAGTGGTCGGGCACGAGAAAACGACCGGCACGCGTGCCCGCGGGGGTGCCGCTGCTGCCGCTCCCCGGCTACTGGTACGCGACGATGAACGTCTGGGACATCGAGGTTGAGGGCGAGTATGCCCGCTTCGAGGCGTCGGCAAGCATGGGAACGCCGGAGCACACGACGGCGACCACGTACGTCCGGGAGAACATGACAGTGGTACACAAGATTGCCGGCGAGGCGCGTACGCTCGGGAGGGTCGCGCCGATCAACCTGAGCGGCCGATCGCATCTCGTGGTCATCACGCCACCGGGCGTCGGCGTTGGCGACCGCGACGACGAGAACCCCGAGTGTTCGCCCCAGTTCCCGCACGTCGGCGAGTACGACCCTAATAAAGACGATCCCCAGTGCGAGCGCACGGAGTACGCAAACGGCGTGAACTGGACCGAACAGAGACAGGAAAGCGACGGGAGGGACTAGCGCGGGACGTATGGACTGGGAAGCGCCGGTTGACGGCTGGTACGTCTGGCTCGGAGTCGCGCTCGTCAGCGTCTGGCTCGCCACGTTCGCACTCGGCCTCCCCTCGCAGCCGCCGCCAGACGCAACCAGGGCGGCAAACACGATCGACCGAGTGTCGAGCAGTTCCCACCAGGCCGAGGCCGCCTACGAACACGACGCCGGGGAGATCAAGATCGGTACCAAGCAGGTGTGGATGCGCAACGACGGAGGCATCACCCAGGAGTCGGTCGCCTTCGGATCACTGACGCCCGTCCACGCGGTCGAGGACGACAACAGACAGGAGGCGCTCGAACGGATCGTGAACGGACAACACCCGCGTGCGGTTCTGGAGGACTACAGCTTCAGCGCGGCAGCCCTGCTCAACGAGGCCACGGACGCCCGCGAGCGGATCGACCAACAGGGCGCCGAGTGGCGACCTGCGGAGGATGTCCTCCACGTCCGAAAGATCGAAATTGCGGACGAGACGCTCGTGCTCGTGGATGCATGACGGGAGAATAGAGAGGGAGACGCGGCCGACCCTTCCGCCGGTCGGGTGAGGGACAACCACCGATGCGCCTCCTGAAAGGCACAGTGTTTTTATTCACTCCTCTGATGTTATAGGCTAGATGCTTCGGCGGGTCGTCGCAGTACTGATTGGTACGTTACTCGTGGCGGCAGTCGGTGTCGCCCTCCCGGTCAGCACCGCGGCGGCCACTACCCCCGTCGGGCCGGAGTCGGCGACAGCTGCTGGGGTTGATAGCGCTCCCGTCGCCGAGTCGTCCGCAGTCGTCAACGCAGAGGGGCTCGCGCTTTCTCTGGTGCTCATAGCAGTTGTGGTACTCGGAGTTGTGCTCGGCATCGCATGGTACACGGGTGTTCTCCCGAGATCGCACGACGGAGACACAGCAGCCGAGGAGTCCACGCCCGTCGGCGGACCTGAGCCCGACACCGACACGAGGACACCCGACACCGCAGGGGAGACACAGCAGGAGCTACTTTCTGACGAAGACCACGTCCTCCAGTTGCTGGAGGAGCACGGCGGCCGGATGAAACAGGTTTACATCGTCGAACAAACCGACTGGTCGAAATCCAAAGTCAGCATGCTGCTGTCGGACATGGAGGAGGACGGAGAGATCAGCAAACTCCGGGTCGGCCGCGAGAACATCATCAGCCTCGCTGGTGAAGAGCCCGAAGCCGCTGGGTCCCCGTTCGACGAGGAGTGAGGCCCTCACACGCGGTACACCGCTGTCGCTGACTGTCACGGAGAACCCCCGTCGTGCGAGCCGCTCACACTGTGCCGACGAAGCGCAATGATTATATCAGCTACCTCATTACCCGAGAATGCCTACGCTCCGATAGTGTAGTCCGGCCAATCATATTGCCCTCTCGAGGCAATGACCGGGGTTCGAATCCCCGTCGGAGCATCCCAATCCGGCCTCCTTCTTGCGGTTCTGGTTTGTGAACAACAGATGATTTCGCCAAATGCTCAGACCAGTGTGATTCGAAGGATTCACACACAACCACGCAGTCTTGCGGTTTCCGTCTTGCCACACCTATTCGACTCAAAGGACGCTCTTGAGAACCCTCGCCGTTGTTCGGTTCTGTATTTGCCCACCGCTCACAGACTCACAGGATAACCGACAAAACTACCAGACGGAGGCCGCCTGACGATCGATCTTGAGGAGTACCCTGTTGTCACGGAAAATTCAGAATCGTACCTAAACCAGCGACAGTTACTGGATTATCGTTCCGAGCGCGAAAACTGCCTCCGGTGGTTGCTAACGTACGGGAAAGAGCCAGACAAAGCGGAGGGATATG